>JACZQQ010000066.1 GCA_022545645.1 Acidobacteriota bacterium
ACATCTCACGTTTCCAGGAAATCGTCTCTAAAGATCATATCCATCCTCTGGGTGGACAAGGGACAAGTGATTTTCTTAAAGGATTGGTCCAGGGTATATGGTCCGATGGTCTTTACTTTGAAAGCATGGAAGACGTGGAGGCCACCCAATCACCTTATGTCTACCGGCAGCCCATGGTTTATCTGGGGCGGGCCAACCATGGGTTTTCGGATGCCCTGGATAAATACATTCAACATCTTTCCGAGACCGACTTCATTCCTGAGTCTCTAGTGCGCATTGTGGGAATCGATACGGGAAGATCGGTTAAACAAAAAGGTGAAGAGTCGGAAGGCTCTGAAATCCTTTTGACTAAAGCAGCCAATCCGGAACAGGAACGTGTGATCCGCCAGCTTGATGAAACCGGAGCCGTGTTGGTGCAGGGGCCACCCGGTACGGGAAAGAGCCACACCATCGCCAATCTCATCGGGCACCTTTTGGCCCAGAACAAAAGCATTCTGGTGGCAAGTCATGCCTCCAAAGCTCTTCAGGTGGTGCGTGAACAAGTGGTACCGCCCTTACGATCGCTTTGTGTCAGTTTGCTGGATAGCGATGAGGAAAGCAGTAAACAACTGGAAGAATCGGTCACCGGAATCGTTGATTATCTGTCCCGCACAAGCTCCAGAAAGATTAGTGCTGAAATCGAGAAGTTAGAGAAGAAAAGAGGACAATTGAAAAGTCGGTTTAAGGAGCTGAAAGAGGAAATCTTCAATGCCCTGGCCGATGAATACCGGGAACTTGTGGTGAGCGGGGACGTGAAGCTCACGCCGGCCCAGGCAGCTCAGCAGATCCGACGGGATGAAGAACAATTTTCCTGGCTACCCGGCCCCATCAAGCATCAGCCCGAACTTCCTTTGAGTGAGGAGGATCTGAACTCTCTTTACGAGATCAATGCCAGATTGTCCCCTGACGATATCGAAATTCTTGAATCCACCCTTCCCGATCTCGAACAGATTCCCGAACCCGACAAGTTCAGGGAGGTTCTCGACTCACTCAGTAGCTTGGAGCAGGAGAATCTCAAAAAAGGACAGGGACTTTGGCAGCATGAAGATCAATCTGCGGAACAGGTGAAACAGCTCAGTGACCAGGTCACACAGGCCATGGCCATCGTGGACGTTGAAACCCAGTGGATTCTGGAATGCATCGATGTCGGGCGTCGTGATTCGGAAGAGAAAAAATCCTGGCAGGTCTTGATCAAATTAGTGGAGAAACTGTGTGCGGTGATCCCTGAAAAGGAAGAACTGGTTTTGTCGGTTGGACCCAAGGTCAAGTCAGAAAAAACGAACGAAGAGATTATTCGCATTTGCAAAGAGATTTGTGCTCATCTGGAAAAAGGTAAAACGCTCAAGAAGCTGACCCAGATTTTCAAGCCTGAATGGAAGGAAGTGATTGAATCCTGCCAGGTGGACAATGGAGTGCCCAGCAAGATCGACCATTTTCAGGCCATCATTAATAAGCTGGAGATCAAGGCCCTTCGAGAGGAACTAAGACGTCGGTGGAATCGCCAAATGCAGCCCCTGGGGGGGCCGGAAAGTTCCAAGTTGGGCCGTCGGCCTGAGAAGACGGCGCGGCAATATACGGAAAAGATCAAGTTGGCGATTACCTGGTTTGATGAAATATGGAATCCCTGCGAAAGCCTGAGCCAGGAAGTTGGACTGAACTGGAAGCATTTATTGAAGAAGGCACCGGTCAGCAGTTCAGCCTACAGTGACATCATTTGCCTCAAGGAAGTGGTCACCAGTGAGTTGCAGCCTGCCATTGAAACCCGGATTAAGTTCATTGATTGGAAGGACCTCAATGAAAGTCGAGAAAAGTGGTTTGAATATTTTCACGGTCTGCCCAAAAGAGAAGCTTCCTATGTGCTGAGCAAGGTCTTTCGGGGGGCCGTCAAGAAGGGCAATTACGATCACTATCTGCAGGCCTGGCAAAGACTCAATGAGTTGGTGGAGCTCAAACCCGATTACGAAAAACGCCGAGATCTTCTTGCTCAACTCGAAGAGCACAGTCCCAAATGGGCTGCTGCCATCGCGGGATGGAAATCTCCTCATGATCAGGGTCATCCTCCAGGAGACATTCAAAAGGCCTGGACCCACCGATATCTGCAGCAGGCCCTGAGTGAGATCCTGAAGGCCGACTTCGATGCCCTTCAGGACAAACTGGACTCCGTCAATGAAGAGTTGCAGGAGGTCACGGCTCAATACATCGAGAAGAAATCCTGGAAGGCACAACTGGAAAGAACCGGTCTCAAGCAGCAGCAGGCCTTAAACGGATGGTTGGCCTTGCATAAGAAGATGGGCAAGGGAACCGGCAAGCAGGTGGGCAAACTCAAGGAAGAAGCCAAACGAACCCTTCTGGAATGTCGCCAGGCCGTGCCCGTTTGGATTATGCCGATTTCGCGGGTTTTGGAAAGTTTCGATCTGACCACCACCAAATTTGATGTGCTCATCGTGGACGAAGCCAGCCAAAGCGATATCCGGGCGCTTGCCATTTTTGCTCTGGCACGGGATGTGGTGGTTGTGGGAGACCATGAGCAGGTCAGCCCCTATGCCGTTGGATTGCGAACCGAGAAGGTTCAGGAACTGATCGACGAATTGTTGGAGGACATTCCCAATAAGCAGCTTTATGATGGGAAAACCTCGATTTACGACCTTGCCCGCCAGTCCTTTGGCGGCACCATCCGCCTCTTGGAACACTTTCGCTGCGTCCCCGATATCATTCAGTTCAGCAATCATCTTTGCTACAACAATGAGATCCTCCCGCTGCGCGATCCCTCCGCCGATGGGCTTACTCCTTACCTGGTGGCTCACTATGTACCCCGAGCCAAAGCGCAAAATAAAATCAATCACCTTGAAGCCCAGGAGATTGCCTCGTTGATCTTGGCCATGTGCAGACTGCCCGAATATGAGGATTCCACCATAGGAGTGATTTCCATGGTGGGCACGGATCAAGCCAATGTCATCGACAATATTCTCAGAAAACGATTGACCGTTTCCGAATATAAAAAGCGTCGTATTCTTTGTGGCAATGCTGCTCAATTTCAGGGAGATGAAAGGGATGTGATCCTTTTGTCCATGGTGGACTCACCGAAAGACGGTCCCTTGGCGCTGCGTCAAAGAGATGAAGCGAAAAAGGTCTTCAATGTCGCTTCCAGTCGCGCCCGTGACCAACTGTGGGTGGTTCATTCCCTCAGACCGGACAAGGATCTCAAAGCCGGGGATTTGAGATATAAGCTGATCAAACATGCTCAGGATCCCAGTGGATTGAGAAAAAAGACAATTGCCAAGGAAGAAGTGTTCACTTCCGATCTGCAAAAAGCGATTTTCGCCGAGCTGAAAGAACGGCGATATTGGCTATCACTGAATTTCGAGGTGGGAACGCGAGCCATCGATGTGGTTGCCCACGGTGAGGGCAATCAGCGTCTGGCCATTCAATGTGACGGGGAGTCCATCAAGACGAGCGAAGAGCTGGGTGCTGAAATGGAATACTATATGACCCTTCGCCGATTGGGCTGGGATATTTTCCATCTTCGTTCCAGTGAGTATTACACCGATCCTGAGAAAACGTTGAAGCGGTTGCTCGACCGACTGAGTCAGGCCGACATTACTCCCATGCAGACGGAACCTTCTGAAACCGAGGCCAAGGGGCCGGATCTTTATGAGATGGTGACCAGAAAGGCCAACAATATACGGATCAGGTGGAGTGAACCCCTGAAGCCGCCAGTGGCTAAGAAGAAGACAGGAGACAGAAAAAAGGAAGCAGACGCGCAAAGCGCGCACGACAGCACCACGTCACGACAGCACGACGTCAGGCAGTGACGACAGCACGAAAGCACGAGCCGCGCCACGCGCGAGGCGCGTTCACCCCGGACGCCCACTTCTATTTGTTACCATAGAAGTTAGCAATGGAAGCTAAGACAGAACAGGGTAGGTGGACGCCGATCAGCCATCAAATGAAGTCGGAAATCTCCATTGGGTGGATCCATAAAGACGGATCGTTAATTTTTGGGGAGATAGAGAGACCATGTTCAATGAAGCATCCGGTGCTTGGAAGGTCATTTTAGGCCTTTTATTTTTTCCTGTTCTGTTCCAGCAGGATTTCCTGAATTTCGCCTTGGGAGCAGATGACCTCTTCTGGGTCGCATTATTAAAGAGGCTGTTTCTTCTTCTGCCGGTTCTGTCCATCATCCTGGCCTGCTGGGTGACCATTCCCTGTGTGCTCTCCGTCGTTTTCCGCGCCCAGAGGACTGAGTTTGTGATTACCTTCTTTTTGATCTGGTGGGACCTTGGCAAAGCCATCTTTTCATTCTGGGGAGGGATTCTTAAGTTCCTGCTTGTACTTGTGACGGCGATTATGGTTTTGCTGAAACTGATTGTGCTGGGGATTTGGGTTCTCATCCAGGATCTATTTTTCATACCCATCCAGCTCCTGAAGAATTTGGGTGTGGGTGTTTTCGACGCGGGTATCCCCTGGATCGCACTGGTGTTGACTTTGATTTGGTGTTTGATTGAATCCACGGTTTTCACCTTTGTGACCACCCCTCTGGTGATGGATACTCTGTCCAATCTGACCGGTGGAGGGATATCGGAGGCTTTTCTCAGGATTCCTCTCTTTCTTTTCCTGCTGTTCCTGATCCTGGGAAGCTACGCTGTTCTTGCCACCTGGAGCGATGCACTCGCCTCAAGAAAGATTGGCACAATCATTAAGATTGGGATCATCGAGCTGGTTGCCCTCTTTGTCGAGGTCGTTTTCTTGTATAGAGAATTTGTGGATTCACTGGTCCCCTGGTTTGATCAACACACCTCGGGTGATTTTGAGCTTGGAATTGTGGGCACCTTGGCCATTGCCTCGTTGGCCTGGTTGGGAATTCGGGGAATGTCCTGGGTGCTGTTTGCCAGCCATGGGACCCCTCTGATTATGGCCATCATCCAGGGTTCGGCATTGAAGGCAGGGGCAACGGCAGGCTCGGGTGAAAAGCCACAATTGATGGAGATTCGGCTGATCGAACAGGTGAGAAAAGAATTTGAATGGGCTCTGGAAAAGGGCAACGAGGTCTCTAGTGCTTTCTTGCTTCCGCCCCTTCAGATTTTGGCTGCCTCAGTGAATTTCTGTACTTTTCTATTTACTTCGATCCCCATTTTTGAAATTCCCCTGACCAAGTTGGATCAGATCATGAGTTCCAAGGGCTTGCTGGAAGACGCATTTTCCGCGGCCAAGAAGAAGGAGCGGGTTTGATTTATAAAATGAGGTCAAGAATTGCCGCCTATTCTGCGGCATTGGTTCTGGTACTTTGCTTAAGCAGTTGTAATTCTGAGGGCTTTTTTGAAGGCTTTTTCACCGAAGATCAACCCCGGCTGGTTCTTTTTGTCGGTGTGGATATCAGCGGTTCCTTTCTCAGGGGCAAGTACTTCGACGACTCCCTCCATTTTCTGGCTCATTACCTCTATGCCCACCTCCAGGGTGTGGGGGGTATGGAGCAGCCCAAAGAACTCTTTGTGGGCTCCATTGGAGGTTCCAATATAGGGGAGGCGAAGACCCTCTTTCCGATTCAGACCTTTGAATACCTGACGATTCCTGAAATCCATTCCAAGCTGAAGGAAATCTTTCCCAAGAATAAAGTGAATGAGTTTACGGATTTCAACGCCTTTTTCCACCATATCAGTGAAACCGTCACCAATCGCAAACTGATCTTGAGACCTCTGGCCATTGTGCTTATAAGCGACGGAATTCCAGATGTTCCGGAGGCGGATCGAAACGAGGCCTTCAAGACAATTGTTCTCAAGCCACTCGAAAATCTGTCCAGGAATATCGTGATCCGGCTTTTGTATACCGATGCTCAAACGGGCGACCAGTGGACCAGCTGGGTGCCCAGAAGGCGGGTCAAGATCCTGACCCAGGATGCCGTCGTGATGAAGGAATGGCGCGGTCCCAGCATCATGATTCCCGGCAAGGACTTTGAGGATCAGGATCGCTTTTTCGACTGGGTCGAGAATCAAGTGGACTTCCCCGTCCGATTGAGACGAGTGGATTAGAATTGAGATTAGGGACAGGCTCCCGGGGGCCTGTCCCTGATCTCAATTCTAATTGATTTGGTCGTAGATGATTTGCCCACCCAGGCCGGTTAACACCACTTCGATCTCCGGGATCTCAGCCACCGGGATGGTAAAGAAGTCCCTGTCCAGGATGGCGAAATCGGCGAATTTCCCCGGTTCCAGGGTTCCGATGGTGTCCTCGGCCATCATGTACTCGGAGGCCCAGGTAGTGGCCATCTTCAGGGCGGTGATCCGGTCGATGGCTTCCTCGGGCACCAGTGTGACCATGGGTAAGGGCTTGCCGCCGGGTGTTGCGATTCCGCGTGTCTGCCGGACCTCCCGGGTCACCAGAATGTGGATGGGAGTCCAGAAGTCGCTTCCCGCAGCCTCAAAGGTCACCCGGATCCCCTGCTCGATCCAGGTCTTGACCGGCATGATGAAATCTCGAATTCCTTCGCCGTAATTCTTGATGTCATCGGGCACCTCCCCCAGCATGCCGGGGTTGACATTGAGGATGATTCCGAATTTCTTGATTCCTGCCATCACATCCGGCTTTTTGCCCAGCACTATGTTGTGTTCCAGGGTGGTCCGGAGTCCCTTCATGTACTCCACCGAGTAGTTTCCCTCTTCCATGGCCTGCTCCAGCATTTGGATATAGAGCCGGGCTCCATGACTGGAGGTGCCGTGGACTTGAACCGGACGCCATCCGTGCACGATGGCGGTCTTGATGCTCTCCCAGGGCTTGGTTCCCGGGCTGGGGCATCGTTCCCTCATGCGGACCTCCTCCGAGGCATCGGGGAAGTCGGGTCCCAGACACTTCTCGTTGTAGTTGGAGTCCCAGATCTCATTGCACATTCCGTTTAACCACAGCATCTCGTTGCCGCTGGAATGGGTGGACCAGGGGGCTCCGGTTCCCTTGTAGAACTCTCGGATGGCTTTCAGCCCCCAGTACTCGCCTCGCTGGCTTTCCACGTAGTAGGCCACCCGGTGGGGCATTCTGTTTTCTCGATTGAGCAGGTGGTAGGCGGCGATGGTGTCGGGATAGAGCAGACGAGTGGCAATGGTCGTCACCCCTTCGGGAACCAGCTCACGGACGCCGTGCAGCCGAAGCATTTCGGCGAACGTCTCCAGCGGCTCATCTTTCCAGAAGATGTTCCAGGAGAGCCCGAAGATTTCCGGCACCGCCACGTAGCCGTCCGTCGACGCGCCGGGCCGGTTCTCGATATCGGTGCTCTCTTCCCAATCCGGGAAGTACTTTTTGAACTCGGCAATGGCAACGTCGTTCATGATCCCTTGAATCATGTTGGAGACCATAACCGGGTGCTTCTCGGTGACTCCCTCCAGCTGTCTCTTGTTGAGCTTGCCCAGATACAGCCAGCTACGACTGTGGCCGGGAGGAGCCTTTTCCGATTCCTGTAGATTGACTCGAATCCATTTTCCGTCCGGAATGTTCTGGACACGGATGGCGTTGGTGATGGCCTCCCGTACCTTTTTGGCCGTAGCCTCCGCTGTCGCCTCCGTCGCCACGGTGAGCCGGATGCTGGGGTCCAACAAACCCATTTCGGGGCCGTAGCGCAAATCCGCGAACAGGAAGGTGTGGTGGTGAGTCTGGATCAAGCCGGGTATGACCGTACGGCCGCCCACGTCCAGGAAGCGGGTTGCCGGACCGGCCAGTCTTCTCATTTCCTGGTTGCTGCCCAAAGCCATGATCCGCTTTCCCTTGATGGCCATCGACTGGTAGGTTTGCCCAGGGGTGTCGGGCTTGGTGGAGCGGTCGTCCATGCTGACGATCTTACCGTTGACGAGGACCAGATCTGCGTAGCCCTGCTCGGCGACCAATTCGGGAACCTGCTGAGCCCACAGGGGCATGGCCCCCAACCATCCCAGCGTGAATAGAGTGTAAAACGCTCTTTTTGTCATAAGGTCTCCTCCGACGGAGTTGCAACATACAATCGCACGGCCATTGTGCACGATACAGCGCCTCTCGACCAGTTATTTTCTTTCTGGTGATCCCGTGTGAACTCCGATGGAGCCCACCAGGACAGTCAGAGCCGTGGGCTTCAGGCGAGCCTGTTCGGGCGAGCCCCGTTAACCCACGGGTCTAGGAAGGGAATGTGTGGGTTGTCCCCACATTTCTTTTGCCTTTCACCTCCCACAGTTTTAGCATTGAGCAAGAATCATACTCACGAAAGGGACCGCTATGGTCGGCGAGACCATTAGCCACTACAAGATCCTGGAAAAAATCGGCCAGGGTGGCATGGGGGAGGTGTACCTGGCCCAGGACACAAAGCTGGACCGCAAAGTGGCACTGAAGTTTCTTCCTGAAGAGCTACAGCAAGACTCCACTGCTAAAAAGCGGTTCCTGCGGGAAGCCAAGTCGGCGGCTGCCTTGGATCATCCCTATATCTGCCATATCCATGAGGTGGGGGAAGTGGAAGGCAAATCCTTCATCTCCATGGAGTATGTGCAAGGTGAGACCCTGAAGGACAAGTTAGCCAAAGGGCCTCTGCCCTTGAAGGATGCACTCGAAAAAGCCACTGAGGTTGCTGAAGCACTGGAGGAGGCTCATAAACAGGGCATTGTCCATCGCGATCTGAAGCCTGCCAATATCATGCTGACCCCACAGGGTCATGTGAAAGTGCTGGACTTTGGCCTGGCCAAGCGGGTCACCCCCGTGGAAGGTCAGGAACAAGAGATCACGACAGCGCTAACCCAGCAAGGCTCTACCCTGGGAACGGTGCCCTACATGTCCCCTGAGCAAGTCCGTGGCCAGGAGGTGGATACTCGATCCGACATTTTCTCTTTTGGCGTGGTTCTCTATGAGATGCTGACCGGAGTGAATCCCCTCGGCAAAGGATCGGCCATGGACACGGCCACTGCCATCCTCAGTGAAACTGTGCCTCCTCTCACTCGATACACGGAAGACATCCCCGTACTCCTTCAGCACACCGTCAAAAAGATGCTGGCCAAGGAGCCGGATCGCCGTTACCAGCTCATCCACGAGGTGAGGACTGATTTGGGAGAGCTGATGGATGAAATCGAGGATGCATTGGCGGAGCCCACAACGGCATCAGCGATTGGGCAGACCAGAGCAGGACAACCTGGCCGATGGAGACGGACCATCACCCTGGGCCTAGTTGCCCTAGCAGGCGCCGCCCTAGGCGTGGCTCTCTGGAGTCTGACGCGGTCCTCTCCACCTGAGCAGCCGCAACTCAACAAATTGGTCGTTACCCCATCACCGGAAGCACCTTTGGCAGAAATTCTTTACAGCGTAGTGGCCATCTCATCTGATGGAAGACGCATTGTCTATGTCGCTGAAAGCCAGGGCACTACACAACTCTATCTCCGCTCTCTGGACGAGTTTGTGGCCACGCCGATTCCTGGCACTGAGGGTGCGGAGGGGCATCCGTTCTTTTCGCCCGATGGAGAATCAGTGGCGTTTGCTGCCGCCGGTCAACTGAAGAAGGTGTCCCTCATGGGTGGATCTCCGATGACCCTCTGTGACTTAGAAGGGGGGTGGGCAGGGGGCAGTTGGTTTGAGGACACGATTGTGTTTGGGACAGGTGGTGACCATGTCGGTCTTTACCGTGTCTCTGCCGCTGGAGGAGAGCCGGATATCCTGGCCACTCCAGACCCCGAGACATTCGAAGCTTATTTTACACCTGAGGTCCTACCCGGTGGGAAGGCTGTACTCTTCACCATCGCCCAATTCGGGCCTGACACCGCACAGATCGCAGTGTTGTCGCTGGAGACGGGGAAGCGGGAGATCGTTTTAGACGAGGGCACCCATGCTCATTACTTGCCTACGGGACATTTAGCCTATCTCGGGGCACAAGGAGACCTGATGGCGGTGTCCTTTGATGCCGCCAGTCTTGAGGTCAGTGGTGAGGCAGTCCCGGTCCTTGAGGGAGTCAGACGCTACGGTAATCATTTAGACTATGCTCTTTCACCCGGTGGAGCACTCATTTATGTCCCCGATCAGGAGTACAGACACACTCCAGTCTGGGTGGATCGAAAGGGAATGGAAACAGCGGTAACCCAACAGAAGCGAGAATACGCCACCCCCAGGATTTCGCCCGATGGAAAGCGGGTCCTTTTCACCCTACGTACAGTAGGAAATCCCTCCAACGTAGCGATCTACGATCTGGAACAGGATTCGTTCAGTCGTCTGACATTGGAGGGAGCAGGAGTCTCAGGGGGGATGTGGACACCCGACGGCAAGTGGATCACCTTTGGAGGCACCCTGGGCGGGCAACGTAATATCTACCGACAACTGGCCGACCGCAGTGCCCTGCCGGAGCAGCTCACCACCTACACCGATCCGATATCAAAGAACCCTAATTCATGGTCACCTGAGGGACGGGTCCTGATTTTCAGCCATGGAGTCCAGTTTCCGCCTACAGGTTGGGACCTTTTGATCCTCGACACAGAAGCGAACGAAGAGCCACAACCTTTCATCACCTCACCCAATCATGAATGCTGCGCCAGGTTCTCTCCCGACGGTAAATGGCTTGCCTATGTTTCAAGTGAGCTGGGCCGTAACCAAGTGTACGTGCGCCCCTACCCTGGACCTGATATTAAATTCTCGGTCTCGGAGGAGGCAGAGGGTGGAGGAGAGCCAGTTTGGTCACCCGATGGCAGGGAGCTTTTCTATCGCAGTGGTGACCGAATGATGGCGGTCTCCATTCAGACCGAACCCACGTTCCGTGCGGGAAGACCTGAAGTGTTGTTTGAAGGATCCTATCGGACCACCCCAGTTCCTGCCGGACTTCAGTACTACGACATCTCCCCTGACGGACAACGGTTCTTGATGATCAAGAGAGAAAGGGAAGAAGCCCAAATCAACGTCGTCCTCAACTGGTTTGAAGAACTCAAACGCCTGGTGCCTACCAACTGAAACGAAGGAGGAGATGATGAAACGTCCGGACTTTCGGTATATCAACCTGCCTGGGCGGACTGACGACCGCCCCTACAGCAATGCGGTCCTCGTTGGCGACACCCTTTACCTGTCAGGCAATCTTGGAATTGATCCAGACACGGATGCTCTACCCGATAATGTTCAGCAAGAGATAAGGATAATCTTGGACTCGATGAAGCAGCGACTCGAAATGGTCGGAATGACCATGAATGATCTTGTCTCGGTGCAAGTATTTTGCTCGGATGTTTCCCTGTTCGATGAGTTCAACGCCATTTATCGAACCTATTTCAACGATCACTTTCCCGCCAGAGCCTTCATAGGTTCAGGACAGCTATTGCGTGGTGCTCATTTTGAGGTAATGGGAACCGCAGTGAAGCGGTAGAGGAACTCAAGCGGCTAGTTCGCACTAACGACTAACAATGATCGGCCAAACCATCTCTCACTACAAAATCACAGAGAAGCTCGGCGGCGGTGGGATGGGTGTGGTCTACAAGGCCTCCTGTGTAAAGGAGTCGGCTGTATTGACATGAATTGAAGGGCTGGGTATAGTCTAGGCGACTACTCCAGTGTAAGGCCTCCTGAGGGTGTCGATGAAAACAATAGAGGC
>JACZQQ010000286.1 GCA_022545645.1 Acidobacteriota bacterium
CCAACACG
This sequence comes from Acidobacteriota bacterium, assembly GCA_022545645.1. Classification (GTDB taxonomy): domain Bacteria; phylum Acidobacteriota; class UBA6911; order RPQK01; family JADFOI01; genus JADFOI01. The sequence goes on from JACZQQ010000286.1 coordinate 9, forward strand.
CGCCGAGTGTCGGAGTCAACGGAACGAATCGTGTGCAGCAGTGAAGGCCAGATCTCAGATTCACGAACACTCTCGTAGTCCTGTGCAATATCATCAAAGTAACTTATTCGATCAAGTACGGTTCCCGGCATCGTCACCTCACAAACCTCTGGCTTCAAGCTCTCTGTTATGTCTGATTGGCTGCACCCAAAATGGGGGGGGAAGCGGGACAAGCGCTTACGGTCTCTACCTGGAGGGGATACTTTCCAAGCATCCCTATCCTACCCGAAAGTCCCTCAATGTCAAGTCGAGAGGCAGGCCCAGACTCGCTCTCGCCTTGCCACGAGCAAGGTAGAAACGCCGCACCGACGACGACCGGGTCCGTCCTCAGAAAAGACTTTTTCCCTTCTCCCCACCATAGCTCCACCTGTGCTTGTCGCAAATCCTCTGTGGGTGTATGATTCGGGAAAATTTTCTCAGGTCTGGTTCGGAGTTTCAGGAGGGAAAAACCAAACATGAAAGAAGCAAAGCTTGCCGTTGCATTGTGTGCGCTAGCCCTGGTGTTGGGACCCGCTGTCTGGGTTGCTCGAGCCCAGGACTTTGCTCCAGAGGTGCTCCATTACGCAGACATGGTTTTTTATAACGGCCACGTGCTGACCATGGATCGCGACCAGGCTCCTTTTACCGTCACCGAAGCCCTGGCGGTTCGGGATGGCAGGATCCTGGCAGTAGGTGAGGACGAACGCATCCTGCGAATGGCAGGGCCCGATACCGCCAGGATGAACCTGGATGGCCGGGCGGTCATGCCGGGAATCATCGATACTCACTCCCACCCGCAAGACTATGCCAGATATCGCGACATCCGAGCCTACCAAACGGCTTTGGTCAGAGGGCTGCGCAGCAACGGGATCCGCTACATTACCGCCAACTGGGAAACCATGGAGACGGTACTCGCTTCCTTCAAGAAGGGGGCGGAGGTGGCCTCTGACGGGCAGTGGATCTACACGGCTTATTTTTCCAGTGTGGATGCTTCACCCGAGGTGGCAAGGACACTGTCGCGCTTCGAACTGGACACGGTTGCGCCCAATAACCCGATTTGGATCAAGAAAGGGCAGGGCTCCACGGGAATCACCAACACCAGGATGTTGGAGATCATTCAGGGCATCTATGGCCAGGAGAACCCCGGGTACCTGAAAAATGAAGAGGGCGCTTTGACCGGTCAGTTGAGGGGGCCGATCGCAGAGACGGTCATGAAGGAAGTCATCCCTCCCATACCTCCGGAACTGCTGGCACCCCTTTACAAGAAGGAGTTGGAGGACTGGCTGGCATATGGTGTAACGACCATCTCCTCAAAACTCACCGGTGAACACATCACCGCCTTTTCCTACATGGATCGAGAAGGGATCCTGCCCCTCCGGGTTGCCTATTCCCACGAGATTGGGGTGCTGAATAACGATCTGGAGAGAAATCTGAGGCGTTGGGGGGGTATTCAGGGGCATGGAACCGACCGGGTGTGGCTGATCGGCATCTCCATTAACAATACCGATGACGACCCGCCAGGGGCGGCAACGGGTATGGGTGGAGGCATCTGCACCACGGTGCCCAAGATTCATATGCTCCCGGGCGATGCCTATCCCGAGGGGAATTGCAATTGGGATATGCCCGGTGACCCGAGCCAGGAGGCACCCTCCATCGTCAATCGCTATGGGTATCGGGTGTCGGGTGTGCACGCCTATGGAGACAAAGGGGTTTTACAAGGTCTGGCTGCCTTTGCCGAGGCCAACCGGGAAAAATCGATCCTGGGAAAACGTTTCGCGCTGGATCACGGTCCCATGATCAGCCCGGAGATCATCCGCCAGGCGGCCGAGCTGGGAGTCATGTGGAGCCTTCAGCCTTCCATCCTTTACCGCTACTCGGGCATGCTCAGCCAGGTGTTTGGAGAGGAAATCGCTCAACGGTGGGCAATGCCCACCAAGAGTCTGATCGAGGCCGGTGTCAAGGTCGCATACGGTGCCGACCGGCGCGACTTTCAGAAAAATCCCATGTTCAACCTGGAGGTTTTTGTGACTCGTAAAAACAAGGATGGGCGTGTCTATGGCGAGCGGGAAAAGATCGATCGGGCCACCACACTGCTGATGATGACCCGATGGGGCTCAGAGTATGTGTTGAGGGAGAAGGAGCTGGGGTCGCTGGAGCCGGGGAAAATCGCCGATCTGGCCGTGTTGGATAAAAATCCCCTGGACCCCAGTATCCCCGATGAAGATCTCTCCGAGATCAAGGTTGTGGCCACAATCATTGGAGGTGAGGTGGTCTACGGCTCACTGGATCCACAATAGTCCATGCGCTCACCCGAGCCGACCGCTCAGATCTGCTGGCTGGTCTCCCAGAACAAACAGAACTGCGTCTCCCGGAGGACCCCACCATGAGCAAGTACATTCGCATGACCCAGACCTATCTTGTCCTGATCACCGTTTTTGTCTTATCCAGATTCATTCTGGAAGCGTTCGGACCCGAGTATATCCCCTGGTGGCACGTTGAGCTGGAGTTCGAGACACTCCTCTCCGAGATCAGCATCACCCGTCTTTTTTTGGTTCTCCCTGTTTTCCTGGGGCTGCGTTTCGTTTCTGAGTCTCTGGGTGGCTGGAAAGAGATGGTGATCGCTAACCTTACCTACGTTGCCTGGGGAATAATCCTGCTCATCCTTCTTCATTCTGTGGATGATGCCCTGGCTCTTGGAACCCATTATGGCCGCGGACGCTTTATTGACACCTCCATAGGTCAACTGATTGCTTGGTTTGGATGGGATATCAATCCGAGTGCGCCGGCAGACGATCCCTCGGTATTGCAGTTCTGCGAATCCCTTCTTTTGATGGGGATTGCGACCAATGTGTTGTGCTTCATCACCATCAAGTGGAACAGGAGAGCCAGTGCGGTGGAAGGGGGCAATGGACAATGAGAATGAACAGGATATCCACCCGAACAACGGCCGCCATACTCATGCTCTTACCCCTTGGGCTCACCGCTTGTACAACGGAAATCGATACCCAGCTGATGCTGACGGCAAGGAAGGGGGGCAAAAGCCCAAGGGTCAGAACCTTGCTCAATGCGGGTGCTGATGCCAATACGATCACCAGAAGGGGTTTTACGGTTCTCCTCTATCCGGCCGCACTCGGGGATGCTGAAACCGTACAAGCCCTGATCGAGGCAGGTGCCGAGATCGAACGGAGCAATACCCAGGGGCGAGA
>JACZQQ010000067.1 GCA_022545645.1 Acidobacteriota bacterium
CTGCTGGCGCTGGTCCAACAGCCAGGGCCCAACGCCCTCCCTGAGGGAGATGGGAAGGAACTGGTGAGTACTTCGTGCGTCGGATGCCATTCCTTGGAGAGGACCCTGAGCCAGGGCAGAAGCGCAGAGGGATGGGAGCAAACGGTCAACGGTATGGTTTCTCGGGGCGCCCAGATTCTCAGCGCAGATGCGGAAATCATCATCGACTATCTAGCCGAGCACTTCGGGGTGGACTATGTCCCCCCACGGGAGCAGCGGGTTATGGTGTGGGTGGATCGCCAGGGCAAGGTGGACCCGCTGCCTGTGCCTCCCCAGTACTACTACCTGCCGCGGCTCTCACCGGACGCTCAGCAGATCGCCGTGGAGGTCCACCGGGAGAAGCCGGACATCTGGATCTATGACCTTCCCACAGGGGAGCTGAGACAACTGACCCATGAGGGGACCAATCGCTTTCCCTTGTGGAGTCCTGATGGTCAACGAGTGCTGTTCAGTTCCGACCGGCATCAGGAAGCCTCCAAGGGACGGCGGGTCTTTTTCAACGACCATGACGTCTACTGGAAATCAGCCGATGGGAGTGGGCAAGCTGAACGTTTGACCTATGGTGCACTCAACCATGGTCCTCAGAGGTGGACCCCCGACGGCAAGACCCTCTCCTTCTATGAGATTCACCCCGAAACCGGCCGCGATATCTGGATGCTCCCCTTCGAGGGGGATCGAAAACCCTGGCTTTTCCTCAAGACCCCGGTCCTGGAAGGGGGAATTGCCTTTTCAGCGGATGGGAACTGGATGGCCCACACCTCCGAAGAGCCGGGCCGACGGGAGATCGTGGTTCGAGCCTTTCCCGAGGCCCAGCCCATGCACCAGGTCTCCGTAGATGGAGGGATTGAGGTGGTCTGGCCCCACCAGAGCAAGGAGTTGTTCTATCGCTTTGGGAACAAAAGGATGGCGGTGGAAATCACCACCACTCCCACCCTGACGGTGGGAACCCCCCGAGTCCTGTTCGAAGGCGAGTATGTGAACAGCCCCGGCTCACGCGCCAGCTGGGACGCCACACCTGACGGTCAGCGATTCCTGCTGCTCAAAAAGGTGGACTAGGCTAAACTCGTTTCTTAGCCGGGATTAGGTCAGCGACTCTAAGATCTCCTCCCGGCTCTGGGGCATGTCTTCGCCGGTGATTTCTTCCAGTTCAGCCTCCACGACACGCATCATCCGTTCGATGAAACGGCTGCGCTTTTCTGCTCGAATCTCCTCGACTTCGGCCGAAGGATGAAATTGATCCACGTCCGCAACGCTGAACACCTGGTGTTGCTCCAGTAAACGCTCTACCGCATCCAAGCGCTCCCGAGTGACGGATAGCTCTCCGGCCAATGAAATCACTATGGACAAGAGCTTATCGATGGCGGGATCGGAGAAATACTGGGGTTTTTTGCCCTTCGCCGTTCTCAAGGCTTTGGGGGGTTGAGTTTTCGTTGTTTCTGTTACCGTCGTTGTCATAGAAAATGCTCCATCCATCCATAAGGATATGAATGTTCATTACGGTTATTGCCAATAGGAGACCTACTTCTCTCCCACCAAAACGGGCCAGTTGATGGCACGATCTGAGTAAGTTTGCTGCCTCTGTTCCAGGAGCCTGGGCATATCTTCCATTCTGGCCTTTCCTTCTGCAAAACCCATTCGAGTGGCCGTGGCCGCCAAATCGGTTTCTCGAAACATGCCGGCGAAATTCTCATTGTTGTTGGTTGTCTCCCATTCCATCATGAAGGCATCAAAGGCCCCCTCGGCACCCGGGATATCGACGTGCAGCATCATGCCACCAGGCTTTAAGAGTCGATGGCACTCCTGCAAGATACGGGGCAACGCTGTGGCGGAGGTTTCATGGAACACGATATGGGACACGATGAGATCAAAGCTCTGGTCAGGGTAATTCGTTTCCTCGGCATTTTGCTGTTTGAAATGGGCGGCCACCCCTATGGATTCCGCTCGAGCGTGGGCATAACGTAACATCGGTGCACCCACATCGATGCCATGGACTTCAGCATCAGGAAAAGCTTCTGCCCAAGCCACGGTGGAATTACCGATACCGCAGCCCATGTCGAGAATGGTTCCCGGTACGCGATCAGGATACTGCTGCTTTAAATAGTGGGCCAGGGTTCGTCCCAAAAGGTCATTTTTAGGACCCAGGGCACCGTTTGCATAGATGGCTACGGCGTTGTCGTAGATTGCCCCCGCCGTGACATCATCATCGGCTACTTCCGTGTGAAATCCTCCGGGTTGCAGGTGAATATCCGCCACCGTGTGGTAACGAGGAATTTCCAAATCAGGATTGAGTTCCAGGCTTCCCTTCACTCCAGTGCCAGCTCGACTCACCTGTTTGGCACGATCATTGAGTCGCTCTATTTGGGGCTCGATCACCTCAATCACACAATCCCACATCATCTCCTGGCTTTTCCGCTGCATGGCACTCCAGAATTGATAGTAGGGATCTTGAGTCATTTCCTTGCCGACTTCTCCTTTATCTGCCGGTTCTCGATTGAACTTCTGTTGGAAGCTCGGTTTCACCCGTTTTTCATAAACGGCTCGCGTACCCGGTCTCACCTTACTGGCAAGGTGGGCGCGAAAAGACATGGCGAAATTCTGCAGCGATCTTCCGTCATGATCGACATCCGGTAACATCTCATGGGGATACAAATCCATGGCATGACCCTCCTCAAACGATTTGACTTCCCGAGCTGCCCCTGGCTGGGGTAGAGTCCTGGAAGGAATTGTATCTTGTCAAACAAAAATTTGCCATCGGATCAGCCGGAAAAGGCGAAGCGCTTTTACGGAACCTATGTGGCCGGCACCTCGATGCTGATCTACTTCTTCACCAATGGCATGGCCCTGTTTATTCCCCCCAATCTCTTTCCGCGACTCATGGAAGAGTTCCAGGCCACTGCAGCGGAGGTCAGCACGACGGTTGCCATCACCCACCTGGTGGCCGCCCTCCTGGCTCCCTTTGTCGGTCACCTGGTCGACCGCTTTGGCGTGATCCGCACTCTTCGGGTGGGACTGATCGTCATGGCCGTGTGTTTCTCGTTGTATCCTTTCGCCGGATCGCTGGTCCAGCTGTACTGGCTGCATGCAGGTCTGGGCCTGGGGCTGATTCTGGCGGGCTTGCTCATTAACGTCGTCCTGTTGTCCAAGTGGTTCGTGGCCAAGCGGGGCCGGGCTATCGGACTTCTCCTGGCAAGCTCAAGCGCGGCCGGTTTCATGCTGCCGCCACTCATCTCCCCGCTGGTGACCAACCCTCAATGGGGCTGGCGTTGGGGGTTCGGACTTCTAGCCGCGCTCTTCTGGCTGATACCGTTTATCCTGGGGTTCCTGGTGATGAAAGAATCCCCAGGCGAGGTAGGACAGTACCCGGATGGCTCGGCAAGGCCAGTCGATAAGGGTCCCCACCTGGAGACAGGTCTTACTCTGGCTGAGGCGGTCCGCACCCGCACTTTTTGGTGTCTGGCCATTGGGTCGGGGTGTTTGTGGTTCTGCATTAACGCCATAAACAGCCAGGCGACCATCTTTTTCGAGAAAGAGGCAGGGCTGCTGCCCCAGCGTGCCACCTTCTTGTACTCACTTATATTTGGTTTTGCGGCACCGGGAAAATTTCTGTTTGGCTACTTCAGCGACACCCTCGCCAAGCACCGGGTGATGCTGATGAGCAGCGTGGTACTCCTGCTGGGCTGCATGACACTGTTTGAGCCGGGCGGCACCGACTTCCCCTTTGAGCTCACCCGGAACGTCCCTCGGCTGGTTGTTTTTACCGCCCTTTTTGGCCTGGGGCTGGGCGGCAGCTTCACCATGATTCAACTGGTGGCCGTTGAAAGTTTCGGGCAGCGAGCGCGAGGTAAGATTCTAGGAGTCATCACCCTGGTGGATTCCCTAGCCGGCACCCTGGGCACGGTGCTGATCAGCCAGCTCAGGACCAAGACCGGTACCTACTTGACCCCCTTTATCATTGTGACGGTGGTCGCGATGATCGCCGTCATCAACGTGCTTTTGATCAAGCCCGTGCCTTGCGTTAATGGCCAAGGAGAACCTTGACAGCAAGTCTAGACTCTGACTATCCTGACGGGCTGTCTGAGGGATCAAGAACACCATTAGCTAGTTGAAAACTTTGAAACTAGAGCTTATTTTTCCTCACCCACTTTCCCAACTTTGCAGCTCTGTTTCTTCACATGGGGAGAGACGGTGACCTATCGTCTAGGGGTTGACGTCGGCGGCACCTTCACCGACCTTTTACTGGTCAATGAGGAGACGGGTGATCTGTCCCGAGTCAAGATCTCCTCCACACCGAGCGACCCTTCCCAAGGGGTTCTGGCGGGTATCCAACGCATTCTGGAGCAAAACAGGGTCTTACCCAACAACATTTCTCACCTCATGCACGGAACCACGGTGGCCACCAATGCGGTGCTGGAGGGTAAAGGGGCACGCGTAGGTCTGCTCACGACCCAGGGTTTCCAGCAGATCCTGCACCTGGCGCGCTCTCAAACCCCGGGACCACTGGCCGGATGGATCATCATGATCAAACCGGATCCTCCGGCGGCGCTCGAGGACACCCGCGAGATCAAGGAGCGTATGAGTGCTCAGGGTGAAGTGGTGGAACCGCTCGATGGCCGCCAGGTGAAAAGCATGGTTCAAGAGCTGGTGGACTCGGGAGTGGAATCGCTCACCGTCTCACTCATCAACTCTTTTACCAATCCTTCCCATGAGCGTGAAATCAAAAAAATCATCCAGCAGCTTTATCCAGGATTTCCGGTGACGATTTCTTCGGAGGTCCTGCCCGAGATCCGAGAATATGAACGAACGCTGACAGCCTGCATGAATTCCTACGTTCGTCCCAAGGTAGAAGGGTACGTCGGGAGTCTGGAAAAGGCCTTGGCTGACCTGGGCATGGAAGGGGAATTCAACATCCTTCGCTCGGACGCGGGCTTGATGAGCACCGATCTCACCAAGGAAAATCCCATCTACGCCGTTCTTTCCGGACCGGCCGGTGGGGTTGCCGGCGCTCTGTTTATCGCCCAGAGAGCAGGTTACCAGGACCTTCTCACCTTTGACATGGGAGGAACATCGACCGACGTGGCACTTTGCCAAAAGGGTCAGGCCACGATCGCACGCGAAACCGAACTGGGTTATTTCCGGATCAAGGTCCCCAGTGTAAACGTTCACTCCGTAGGAGCCGGAGGAGGATCGATCGCCCATGTGCCGGAAATTACCAAAGCCCTGCGCGTGGGACCTCAGTCGGCAGGTGCCGACCCGGGGCCGGCCTGTTATGGAAAAGGGGGAACAGAACCGACCGTAACCGATGCCAACGTCGTGGTGGGCCATTTGCCGCCCCGGCTTCTGGGAGGCGAAATGAAGCTCGACCCCGAAGCTGCCCGGGAGGCGGTCAAGAAGATCGGTGACGCGGTCGGTCTGGACGTGGACGAAGCCGCCCAGGGGATTTTGGATATTGTCAATGAGAACATGGCGGGAGCCTTGCGCGTGGTCTCGGTTCAACGGGGTTATGACCCTCGCGATTTCGGCCTGGTCGCTTTTGGGGGAGCGGGCCCCATGCATGCCAATGCGGTGGCACGATTGATCGGCTCCTTCCCGGTCCTGGTTCCGCCTTCGCCGGGACTCTTGTGTGCCACCGGTGATCTGGTGGCTGACTTCCGCGATGAGTTCTCGCGTACCTTTATTCGAAGGATCGATACCACCTCGAGTGATGAGATCTTGAAGGTTCTCCAGGAACTGGGGCGAGAAGCCGAAGAGTGGATGCAACGCGAAAAGATCCCCAAGGAAAATCAAGTTTTGTCCTTCAACGCCGATATGCGCTACTACCGGCAAGGCTATGAGATTCCCATAGAAATCACACCCCAGCAGCTGAGCGAATCGGGAACCGAGCTTCTTGCCGAGCATTTCAACCAGATTCATGAGCAGTTTTACGGCTTTCGAATGGAAGAAACGCCTTGTGAGATTGTCAATCTTCGGGCCGTCGGACTGGGTCGGGTTCCCAAGCCCCATCTTCCCGAAGGAGTGTTGGACAAGAGTAGCGATGCTTCTCATGCTGTCATCGATGAGCATGGGGTCTATTGGCAGGGCAAACGGGTCCCGACCAAGATCTACGATCGCAGCAAGCTCAAGCCTGCCAACCAGGTGAGCGGCCCCGCCATCATCACCGAGTTTGATTCCACCACGGTCGTCCTGTCCGGTTACCGTGCCCAGGTCGACCGTCAGTTCAATTTACTCATCACGCCCGAAGAGCATTGAGGTCATTCCCATGAAAGGTGTCAAGATTGCCAAGACCCCAAAAATCAGCATTGATCCGGTGACTTTGGACATCATCGAGGGAGCACTCAAGAACGCACGCTTTGAGATGGATGCGGTGCTCTATCGAACGGCCATGAGCCCGGTGATCCGGGAGCAGCATGACGAATTCCCCATGCTGACCGACCCACAGGGGCGGATGATTGTGGGCCAGTTTGGATCCTATATCTCTGAGATGATGGAAGACTTCGAGCAAACCCTTGAGGCCGGAGATGTCATCCTGACCAGTGATCCCTACCACTGCGGCGGAGCCATCTCTCATATTAACGACTGGCTGGTCCTGGTCCCCATCTTCTTTGAGGATGAACTGGTGGGCTGGTCCAGTATGTTTGGTCACCAGATGGATGCAGGCGGCCCCCTGCCAGGATCACTTCCGACGGGAGCCAAGACCATTTATGGTGAAGGAATTCGAATTCCTCCGGTTAAGATTTTTCAGAAAGGAAAACCGGACGAAAACATTTTGAAACTGATCCTGAACAATGTCCGCATGCCTGAAATGAATCGGGCCGACCTGATGGGCATTGTGGCGGGATGCCGGGCGGGAGAGAAACGGGTCCTGGAACTCTGCCAGAGATTCGGTAAGGACATCTATCTTGCGGCTTGCCAGGCTCTTTTGGACCGCACCCACTCCGCCATGGCCCAGTTGATTGTCCAGAACATCACCGAACAACCCGTTTCTTTTGAAGACTGGATTGATGACGATGGCCTGGGGCACGGACCCTACAAGATGAAACTCACCATTTGGCGGGAAGGGGAGCACGCCTACTTCGACTGGTCGGGAACCGATCCGCAGGCCGTGGGACCGGTGAACTTCTATTTGAACGAGGGCATGTTCAAGATGTTCATCGGGGTTTACCTGATCATGGTGTTCGATCCTCAGATCCTCTTTAACGACGGCTTTTACCCCCTGTTGCATGTGATTATTCCCGATGGCAGTCTCCTTCATCCCAAGTTTCCTTCGGCTCTGGGCTGCCGCACTCATGCCCTGACCCGCCTGTTTGACGTGCTGGGTGGGGCACTGGCTAGAAATGCGCCCGAATTCAGTACCGCTGCCGGTTACGGCACCAGCCCTTACATGCTGTATTCGGGGTGGGATCAAAAGGGCACATTCTTTTATGTCATGGAGATCTCCTATGGCGGAATCCCGGGCCGTCCCGTGGGTGACGGAATGGATGGGCACTCCTGGTGGCCTCTTTTTGAAAACATCCCCACGGAATACCTGGAAGCCTACTATCCGCTTCGAGTCGATGGCTACACCAGCATCACCGATTCGGGAGGAGCGGGCTTTCACCGGGGAGGCAACGGCATCGAAAAGCGCTATGTCTACCTGGAACCGGGTGAACTCTCCATTCACGACGATCGCTGGCTCACCTATCCCTGGGGCATCCTGGGGGGTAAGCCGGGAATGCGTTCTGAGAAGATTCTGGTGCGGAAACAGCAGGGTCCTCAACAACTGCCCTCAAAATGTGACGAGGTGCAGGTCCAACCCGGTGACATGCTCATCTATCGAACGGCGGGGGGAGGGGGATGGAAGAATCCATTGGATCGGCCCATGGAAAGGGTTGAATCCGACGTGAGCAAGGGGCTGGTCTCCAAAGAAAAAGCCGAGCAGGATTATGGGGTCATCGTGGGAGATGCGAAGGCCAGTGAACGACTTCGCAAAAAAATGCGTGCCCAGCAGAAGAAAGAAGGTGTTTTTGACCGTGGCCCGGCACTGGAGGAGATTCTGTCCAACTGCCGGGAAGAAACCGGGCTGGAACCTCCCGTCCGTCCAGAGCCCCTCCCCTGGGCAGCGCTGGAGTCCCCCGAGGAGGCACGCCAGCGGGTGCGGGAACACGGAGATCGACAAACCACCCTGAAGCCGGGATGATGCATCATCCCGGCTAGAGAGTAGGCAAAGAACCTTACATGACTACAGGAAATTCTCTTCGGCTTTTCCATTGGGCCCTGGCTCTGGGGGTAGTGAGCTGCAACCTCTCCCTTGCCACCGGGCAGGCGGTGCAGGAACAGCATGGAGAATACCGCTATCAGGCCACTTCTGTGGACACCCCGCCCATTGTGGATGGGGATCTATCGGATCCCGTCTGGCAGAAGGCACCCGTCATCGACCAGTTCATTCAAATAGTTCCCGACTCGGGTCAGCCGGCCACCGAGCGGACCGAAGTGCGGCTCGTTTACGATTCCGACTCCCTCTATATTGCTGCTTATCTTCATTACACGGATCCCACGACCGTGGTTCGCAACGTTCTTCGCTTTCGTGATGACCAGGTTTGGGCCAAAGACGACATCATTCGCTTTTTTATTGATACTTTTCACGATCACCGCCGCGCTTACGTGTTCACCATCAATGCGCTGGGAACCAAACAGGATGCCCAGATTGACAACGAGGACTGGCACTCCAATTGGGATGAGGTCTGGAATGTGCGGACTCGCTTGCAGGAGGATGGCTGGAGTGCGGAAATACGGATTCCCTTTCGTATCCTTCGCTTTTCCTCGGGTGGAAATGAAACGTGGGGTCTCAATGTCGAACGCTGGGTCAAACAGAAGAACGAGAGGTCGCTTTGGGCCCCCATCCCTCCGGGAGTCTCCGTTACCCGGACCGCTTATTACGGCCATATGGAAGGGATGTCTGCCACCAATTCAGAACGAAATCTCCAGATCATTCCCTATGGTCTGGTTGAGGTGGACCGAGCAGGAAGTGCAGATTCTGTCAATACAGACGTGGATGCAGGCGTCGACCTGAAGTGGGCACTCACCCCGGCGCTGGCCCTGGACCTCACCCTCAATACCGACTTCGCTCAGGTTGAAGCGGACGACCGGCAAATCAACCTGACGCGCTTTTCCCTTTTCTTTCCGGAGAAACGAGGATTCTTTTTGGAGAACGCCCAGCTCTTCAACTTTGGCATACTCCGTGAGGCTCAGGTCTTCTTCAGTCGTCGCATTGGCCTGGAGAGAGGAGAGCCAGTGCCCATTCTGGGAGGAGCCCGTTTGAGCGGGCAGGCAGGCGCCTTCGATGTGGGGCTGCTGTCGATCCAGACCAACAGCCACCTCCAAACACCCAGTACCAATTGGAGCGCTGCCCGGTTGCGCTGGAAGATCGGCCGCAGATCCCACCTGGGAGGAATCTTTACCTCGGTTTACTCCAACACCCAGAACAATCGCGTCTTTGGTCCCGATGCCCTGATCTGGCTGGGTCGCAATCTTCACCTGGAAGGTTTCCTGGCTGTGGTGGACGATCAAGAACTGAGCGGACAGCCCCTCTCCTATACGGGAGCAGTGATCTACGACCAGGATCTTTGGGAAGCTCGTTTTCGGTTGTTCGACGTGGAGGAAGATTTCAACCCGGCCATGGGTTTTGTGCGCCGAAGAGATCTGCGTCAATATGAGGGAAAGCTCCGGAAGGGCCTGCGCTTGAATCGTGCCTGGGCTCGAAAGCTGGACTTCTCCGGTGAGTTGAAATATCTAAACAACCAGGCGGGGATTCTGGAAACCCGCCAGTGGGTTCTGGCAGCTCAAGATGAGCTGGACTCCGGAGACGTGATTCGCCTGAGCCTGGAGAGCAACTTCGAGCGCCTGGATGAGGACTTCGTCATTAATCCTGTCGACGGAGTGATCATCCCTCCGGGAGACTACTCCTTCAATCGCTGGCTGCTGAGCTACCAAACTTTTGAGGGGCGGGCAGCCGAAGCCACGGCACAGCTGGAAGGGGGAGATTTCTTTGACGGGGAGCGCACTACCTTGACCCTGTCGGGCACCTGGCGGGCCTCCCCACACCTGTGGATGTCCGGAGACTACGAATTCAACGACATTTCCTTGCCTCAGGACACCTTTGATACCCATCTCTGGCGTGCCCGCGTCAGCGTTCCCTTTAACGCCCGAACCACTGTCGACGCCTTTTTGCAATGGAGCAGCCTGACCAGAGAATTTGACACCCAGCTGCGCTTCCGCCTGATTTACGGCCGAGACAGCAATCTGTTTCTGGTTTACACCAGCCAAAGACAAGACCTGGCCGGGGGCCTCACCGAATCCGACTGGGCCATTCAGTTGAAGACAACCTATCGGCTCTACTGGTGATGAAGAGTTCCCGCAAAAGATCGGAGAATTGACAATGCTTCACTTTCCGTTTTTGAAAACAACCTCCCTTTCCGGAGCTTCCTGTCTCATGGTGGCCATTTGTCTTAGCCTTTCAGGAATCCCGCTTCACGGATTGGGCCCGGCACAATCCAGCAACTCCAACTCCCCGAATGCAATACTCAGCGGGGTTGTCACCTCTCAGGCTGAAGGTGAGATGGAGGGAGTCCTGGTCACCGCCAAAGGAGTGGGAGGGTCGGTGGCCGTCACCGTAGTCACCGATAGGCGGGGCCGCTATGCCTTCCCCCAAGACAGGCTTCAACCCGGCCCATATCGCATCAGCATCCGAGCTGTGGGTTACGACCTGGAGGACCCCGGCACCATTGAGGTCCGAACTGACAGCACCGAAAACGTGAACCTGAGGCTCCGTGCCACTCGCGATCTTGCCTCCCAACTTTCCAATGTGGAGTGGCTCTTGAGTGTTCCGGGGACCGAACAGCAGCGCAACGCGCTGGGGAGCTGTGTCGGTTGCCATGCGATTGCCTTTGCCGTGAAATCCACCCACGACACCACCGCCTGGAGATCGGTCCTGCATCGAATGCGCAACTACTCGTCCCCCAGCTTTTGGCTCAACCCCATCAAGTGGCCCTGGGAAGTGCCACCCAGAGCCGGGGATGCGGACCTGGCCGAGTACTTGAGTTCCATCAACCTCAGCTCCGGTCCGGACCGGAAATATGAACTCAAGACCCTACCCCGTCCCAAGGGTGTATCCACCCGGGTCATCATCACCGAATATGACCTGCCCCGCCGTGAGTCCCAGCCCCACGACGCTTCGGTCGCTCCCGACGGAATGGTCTGGTACAGCGACTTCGGTCTTCCCTACCTGGGCCGATTGGATCCCCGTACCGGGGAGATCAAGGAGTGGCGAATTCCGGTGGCAAGGGCAGGCTCATCCGAGGGGAGTCTGGACGTGAAGTTTGACGCTGA
>JACZQQ010000287.1 GCA_022545645.1 Acidobacteriota bacterium
GTTCCTCCAGGGTGGGGATCTCTCTGGGGGGACAATCGCTGGTCATGACGATCTGCTTCTGGGAGTCATATAAAGCGTTGAAGGTGTGAAAGAACTCCTCCTGGGTTCGTTCCTTGCCGGCCAGGAACTGAACATCGTCCATCAAAAGCACATCGATATTGCGATATTTGTCTCTGAATTGGATGGTTGTGTCATAGCGGATGGCGTTGATCAGCTCGTTCATGAAGTGCTCAGAGGACATATACATGAGCCGCGTCTGTGGAGCTTTAGCCTTGATGAAGTGCCCGATGGCATGCATCAGGTGGGTCTTCCCCAACCCGACTCCCCCATAGATAAAGAAGGGGTTATAGGCTTTGGCAGGCTGTTCCGCAACGGCTACGCCTGCAGCGTGAGCAAATTGATTGCAGAAGCCCACCACAAACCTATCGAAGGTATATTTACCATTCAGGCGGCAAAGAGCGGCATCGGGACAGGGATCCTTCAGGGATGCTGCCCACTGTTGTTCATTCACGGCCTGCTCCTCTGAATCGTCTTCGGAAACGAAAGAGACCCGAAAATCATTCAGTTTCAGCTCAGACAAAGAGGCCTGGATGACTTCCGAGTAGTTTTCGGCCAGCCAATATTTAACGTGGGTATTGGGAACACGGACAAAAAGGGTCTTTTTATCCTGGTCCTGCCTTTGAAGGACAGTCGGCTTGAACCAGATGTCAAAGTTCTGAAAAGAGACCCTTTTCTTGATTTGGGAAAGAATATCGGTCCACAAGTCCATGGCGTTCCTTCGAGTTCAGGAGCAGAAATTCTTCCGCAACTCGACCCCACGAAATCCGCAGGATCCGGTTGGATTCCCAGCCGATTTCCACAGTAATTCAACAGATGTGGAAAACCCTTTCGGCCCTTCCTTAGTGAGAGTGTGTCCGGAAGTCACTACCCTAGCATGGGGTCAAACCCACTTCAATAAATTTTTTAAGAAAGTGCCGGTGAAATCGTTCCGTAGCCCAATTTCTCCGGTCAAAGTATCTTTTCACCGGCTTTTGAGACTCCGTTTCTCTAAAACTTGTTTAGGGATTGTGACAGTTCCCAAGTAATTCCTTTTCAGAAAAACACTTGCAGGGATATCTCATTCGGGGAGCTGGGAGAGAGCGACTTTTCGCCATCCTCCTTTTGATGCTTTTACCGTTTTGGTTGTTTGTAAATGCGCGCATTCGTGACTTCGTCACGTCGTGCTGTCGTGCAGTCGTGCAGTCGGAGGGGCGTTTCTGGGGACAGGCCCAGAATTCTGGCGGAAACCCCTGAATTCAAAGGAGAATTCTTGGGGCTGGCACCGAACTCCCCCACCCCGCTTCGCAACAAGAACCTATGCATCAACTCGTCAGTTGTCAGTCTCAGTCCTCAGTCCTTTTTTATCCTTTCGTGCGGACGTCCATCTAGGTTACTGTTCAGCACGAAACCGATGAGCCTCACCGAACCTACAACGTTGTTGACTGACTATGCGCTGGGTGCTCTGTGTCTGTGGCTGGGATGGAAACTTTACGCGCTGGCTGCCTCCCAGAGACAGACCGCGGTGACACTGTGGGCGGGGGCTTTCTTTTCTACGGCACTGGCCTCCTTTGTGGGTGGGACCTTCCATGGATTTACATTAATTTTGAGCAGCAGTATTCTTGCCGGACTGTGGAAGGTCACCGTTTATTTAACCGGTTTTTCCAGCTTTTTCCTGTTATCGGCAGTGCTCATGGCCGGCCTGACCCCTCCTGTGAGGCATTGGGCGCTGGCCCTGTCTATGCTGAAGCTGGTTGTTTACCTGGCCTGGATGGTCACTCACGATGACTTCCTCTTTGTGGTCTACGACTACGGATCCGCCATGATCCTGATTCTGATCTTTCAAGTTTGGGCCTTTTACAAACTTCAGTCTTCTGCCGCGGGGTGGATCGTGGGTGGAATTCTGCTTTCTTTTGTGGGTGCGGCGATTCAACAGAGCGGATTTTCCCTGCATCAACACTTCAATCACAATGATCTCTTTCACATCGTGCAGATGGTGGCTTTTTATCTGCTCTATCGAGGAGGGCTTCTCTTGAGGTAGCCGAAAGCACGAATGCACGAACTCACGAAAGCACGAAAGCACGAAACCACGACCGCACGAACTCTTGTGGCCGTCTTTTTGTTTCTGGCAACCTGTTCCGATCCCCCTGCTAACTCATCGGAACCCCCGGCGGAGATGGGTTCCAACACCCCTTCATCTCCTGCTCTCGATGCAAAGGGTGTCCTTGAAGGGCAAGTCCTTTTTGAGGGCTCCACCATTCCACGCTCCACCCGGGTGGAGAACACAACCGATCCGCAAGATTGCGGGACCATTCAATCGCTTGGAAATATCATCATCTCCAGCCGAAATCAGGGCATCAAGAACGTGATCGTAGCCCTGAACGACGTGCCGCTGCCCCAGGATTACAGCCCCCAACCCGTTTCCTTTACGCTGGATAACCGCGACTGCCAGTTTCAGCCCCACGTGGCAGTTATAACAACCGAAAGCAGTATTGAAGCCGTCAATAGTGATCCCATCTTTCATTCGGTTCACTGGTACGGGTTTTCCAACCTGAACCAGGCTCTGGGACCTCATCAATCCAAGGTGGTTCAGACCGTGAAGCGTCCCGGCTATGTGATCGTTAAATGCGACGTTCATGGCTGGATGCAGGCCTTTCTCCGCGTGGACAATCATCCCTTCCATTCCGTTAGCGCTGAAGACGGCACGTTCCGTATTGAGAATATCCCTGCTGGTTCCTATGTGCTGGAGGTCTGGCACGAATACTTCGGAAAGCAGGAACTGACAGTGAACATAAAAGATGATGCGCTCTCGCGTGTCACCGTGTACTATCGCGATCAATCACCCTGAAATGGGGAAAGAGAGGAGCAGTATGCAAGTCAATTTTTTCCGGCCGTTCGTCTTTTTCATCCTTGTCGTACCCTTCATGATCTCTTGTGGAGGGACCGAAGAAGCCGCCGT
Organism: Acidobacteriota bacterium; assembly: GCA_022545645.1. Classification (GTDB taxonomy): domain Bacteria; phylum Acidobacteriota; class UBA6911; order RPQK01; family JADFOI01; genus JADFOI01. Next base: position 2,996 of record JACZQQ010000287.1, read on the forward strand.
CGAGGAAGACGCGCCGGCCGGTCCTCGCTCACAGCCTGGGACAGAGATGGGGATTTACACTCCGGAACAACACGAACTTTACAGTGGGCATTTCCGAATCAGCGGCGGCCGGATCTATCAAGTCGGCCGGTTGAGCGATCCTCCTGGTTGGGATCACATCGATAATGAAGCCGAGAATGTCTATCCGGTGGAAGGGGTGGTCGATCTCG
>JACZQQ010000068.1 GCA_022545645.1 Acidobacteriota bacterium
GAGCTGCAGCTTCTGAGAACTTTGAAAACTTCCTGCAATGGCTAGAGGGACGCCGAGGTAAAGGATAGCCATCAAATTGCCTGACATGGACAAGAATCCCGCTTTCATCTCTCGCGTCTGGAATACACTGTAGCCCATGCAGATCAGACCGCTGACCACAAGATAGTTCAGTGCCGATTCAGGAGAATAATAAGTCCATACCCAAGGCAGGAGCAGGGCCAGAGGGTAGGTGAACCAATAAGCCTGGACTCCATACGGGGCCAGAAGCCGAAGTAATTCGAAGACACTCAGACCCAGGAACAGGTCAATCACCAGGAGAAACAGGCTGGGTGGAAGATAGCGAATGGACAGGAGGACCAGGGGAAGGAGAAAGACTGCCGTGGCCACGCGCTGTATCATCGGACATTATGAAACGAAGTGAAGCGAATGCCTCCGTAGCGCCGCTCACGTTGCTGAAATTCAAGAATTGCCTCCAGCAAGTGAATCTCGCGAAAATCCGGCCACAGCACGTCGGTGACATAAATCTCAGCATAGGCGATCTGCCACAGAAGGAAGTTGCTCACGCGCATCTCTCCACTGGTACGGATCATCAGGTCCGGCTCCGGCAGCCCCACCGTATAGAGGCTTTTCTCGATGTTGTCTTCGCTGATCGGATAGGATACTCCCTCCTTCAGGAGTTGATTGAAAGCATCGACCAGTTCGAGACGACCACTATAATTGAGGGCGACGACCATTTTGGTGCCTTTGTTGCCTCGGGTTTCTTCCTCTGCAAAGCGTAACTCTTTTTGAACCGAATGAGGCAATTCATCGATGCGCCCGATGGTCAGGAAGCGAATGCCGTTTTTTTGAATGGTGGAGAGTTCTTGACGTATATAGTCCTTGAGAAGATTCATCAGCGTGCTGACTTCACTGCGAGGACGCCTCCAGTTCTCGGCTGAAAAGGCGTAAAGCGTGAGCACTGAAATGGGCAGCCGCGCAGCCGCCTCGACCACTGCCCTCACGGCCTTGATTCCCGCCCGATGACCCGCCACGCGCGGTAGTTTCCGCTGTTTGGCCCATCGACCATTGCCATCCATAATCACCGCGATATGGCGAGGGAGCTTATTCGAATCAATTCGCTCAAGGAGTTCCGCTTCAGGGCTAGAAGGGTCAAAAATAGATTTGAATTTTTTGACCAGGCCGTTCATAAAATCGCCTCGTACTCTACCACACTGCTAGTCTCGCCAAAACCTCCCTAGTACCAGACGTGCATCAAATAAAGGCCGTGAGCGGGTGCTGTAGGTCCGGCCAGCCGGCGATCTTTGGAATCCAGGATTTTACAGATGTCATCAGGAGCTCTCTTTCCCACTCCGACTTCCAGGAGAGTACCCACGATATTGCGCACCATATGATGTAAAAATCCGTCGCCTTCGATCTGATAGGTGAGGTGACATTCCTGCTCTTGGATTTGAGAGAGAAAAACGGTACGAACGGTGCTTTTCACCCTTGTCGAAGCGGCCGCGAAGCCTCTGAAGTCGTGAGACCGGCACAATTGTTCCGCTGCCCTCTGCATGTCTGAGGCATTCAATGGGCGGGTCATGTGATGGACGTGGCCATGGAGAAAAGGAGGAAGAACAGGCCCAGTGTAAATGCGATATTCGTAACGTTTCTTTAAGGCGTCCTTCTGAGCGTGAAAGTCCTGAGGAGCCGGATCAATACTCATGACTCGAATGTCCCAGGGTAAAATTCCATTGAGTCCCCGAAAGAGTTTCTCTGTCGCCATTTCTTCAGAAAGTCTGAGGTGGGCCACCTGTTCCATCGCGTGTACGCCTGAATCGGTTCTACCCGCCCCCACCACACTGATCTCTTCGCCGGTTAACTGGTGCAGTGCGCTTTTTAAGTTGCCCTGGATGGTGTGCTGATTTTTCTGGATTTGCCAACCGGAGTATCGGGTTCCCACGTATTGGAGAACGACTTTGTACTTTGTCATTCTTGGCTTATCCTAATGTCAGTTGTCAGCACTCAGTTCTCTGTCCTCATCACTCAGTCCTCTGTTCCAGCCGATCTTCCGGTTGGGGTCTGCGGTCTGTGGTCTGCTGTCAGCTTCCCCATGTCCATGCTACAATACGACTGATCCTCAAATCATACAATCGATTCAAACAGGGGATTTACAAGCATGTCAGGACATTCAAAATGGCATTCCATCAAGCACAAGAAGGCGAGTGCTGATGCCAAGAGGGGAAAGCTCTTTACTCGACTGATCAAGGAAATTAGTGTGGCTGCTCGGCTTGGCGGGGGTGATGTTGAGGCCAATCCCCGGCTGCGAGGGGCCGTGCAGACCGCTAAGGGCGCCAACATGCCCCAGGACAACATCAAGCGTGCCATCATGAAGGGAACGGGAGAGCTTCCCGGCCAGATTTACGAGTCCATCTCCTATGAAGGCTATGGGCCGGGAGGAGTGGCGGTGCTGATCGAGGTCCTGACCGACAACAAGAATCGAACGGTAGCGGAGCTTCGCCGTATCTTTTCCAAACAGGGGGGGAATTTGGCTGAGACAGGCAGTGTGCAGTGGATGTTTGAGAGGAAGGGGTCGATTGACATTAACCAGAACGAGGTTTCTGAAGAGAAACTCCTGGAAATCGTTTTGGAGGCGGGAGCTGAAGATCTTGAGAGCCAGGAGGCACTCTTTAAAGTTTACACCTCTATTGAAAATTTAGAGGCGGTCAAACAGGCCCTGCAATCAGCCGGAGTCAAAATGGCGTCTGCCGAAGTGACCATGATCACGCAGACCGACGTGCGTCTCGAGAACAAGCAAGCAGAACAGATGCTCAGATTAATGGACGCATTGGAGGATCTTGAGGATGTGGGAAATGTCTGGGCCAACTTCGACATCGATGATACGCAGATGGAGTCCCTAGTCCACTAACCGCAGACCACAGCCGGCAGACCGGCTGAAATTCCAAATTCTAAACAAATTCCGAATTCAAGGTAGAGTTTGGTGTCAGCCCCGAAAATTCTCCTTTGTCTTCAGGGGCTTCCACCAGAATCTTGGGCCTGTCCCAAAATCAACCAGGGACGCGAAGCGCGCCCACCGCAGACCCCGGTAGTATCATGATTCCGTGGTAATACTAGGCGTTGACCCCGGGAGTCGAATGACGGGATATGGGGTTATCAACATCGAAGGGAATCATCCGTATTGCCTGGAATACGGGGGAGTTTCGGGCCTCACCAAGGGTGAATCGAACCTTTTCCCGGATCGGTTAAGGCGTATTCACACGAAGCTGTATGCTTTGTTGGAGCGCCATGCACCGGACGTGGTTGCGGTCGAGGATGTCTTCTATGCCGTCAACGCAAAGAGCGCACTCAAACTCGGGCAGGCTCGGGGCGTGGTTTTGTTGGCCGCAGGCCAGTTTAAGATTCCTCTTGTCGAGTATTCACCTTTGGAAATCAAAAAGGCGGTTGTGGGTTACGGCAGGGCCGATAAGGCACAGATCCAGGTCATGGTTCGGACCTTGCTGAATCTCAAGGAAGAACCTCAACCCCACGATGCTGCTGATGCGCTCGCCATAGCATTGTGTCATGCTTTCAATGGATCACAATCCCGCCATTCCCAGCGGCGCTGGAAGAAACTCTCCTAATCCGAAGAGTGAGGCGTGGGCTCATTTTCGTCACTCTGGGACTTCTGCTCAGCTTGATACTGTCCCGTCCGCACCCGGGCCGGACGCAACACTTGCTCACCCCGGCGAAAGCCACGTTGTACAACTTCGATGACGTGTTGGTCCAGGTCGGGATTATCCACCGCAACCACGCCTACCGCCTCCGCCTCATGTGGATCGAAGGGCTTGTGGAGGAGATCCATGGGTTCAATACCCAGCGACTTGAGCTTACTCAGGAAGAGTTCCAGATTCAGCTGAACACCCTCTTTCAGAGCCTCAAAACTGAGGGTTTCCTGGGTCGCCTTGAGGGCCCGCTCCAAGTTATCGATCAATTCCAGAAAGTTGCCGAAGAGCTCAAGCTTTTCTTGTTCCATCCGCCGGTCCATATCTTTGGACAGGCGGAGGCGAAAAGCTTCATTCTCCTGGTGCAGTGTTTCGACTTTCTCCTTGAGCTTTTGCTCAGCCAGTTCTGTCCTTGTCTTTAACTCTTCGATCAGACTCGGATACTTTTTGGTTGGTATCGAAGCCTTTTCCTCGGCTGATTCATCCTGGGCCCAGAATCTCCTGTCGTTCACTTGGATTTTCGATTCTTTCTTGTCTTTCACCATTCTTTTCTTCTCGTGGTCACCGGTTGGAGTCAATTCTGTTCACCCGTGACTATCATAAGATCTCCATCAACCACCGTCAAAGTCGGATCCTCTCCTCACTTACAAACTTGTCAAACCACTGTTTCGATCCTATATAAGGAGCAAGAAGCACGGAAAAAGATTAAGGGGAAAGGAGTTTTATGGATATCAGTCGTTTAACGGAAAAAGTTCAGGAAGCCCTGAGAGAGGCTCAAGTTAAGGCTCTGCAACTCGGTCACCAGCATGTTGAAGTGGAGCATCTTTTACTGGCCCTCCTGGAACAGGAACAGGGGCTCGCCACTTCGATGTTTCATCGAGCGGAAATCAGTGGAGAAGATCTCAGGAAAAGTCTTCAAGAGGAACTCGACGCCCTTCCAAGAATTTCTAGTCCCTCGGGGCCCCCCGATCAAGTGTATGTTACGGGACGCCTCAGTTTGCTGCTGGAACAGGCCCAGGAGGAAGCCAAGACGCTTGGGGACGAATATGTCTCGGTGGAGCATCTGCTGCTGGCTTTGACCGCGGACAAAGGTGCTGCAGGAAGAATCTTTAGTGAGTTGGGGGTGACTCGAGAGAGACTGATGCAGACCCTGTACCATATTCGAGGCAGCCAAAGGGTTACCACACCCAACCCTGAAGTGACCTATGAGGCGCTTGAGAGATATGGCCGCGATCTGACGTTACAGGCAACCCAGGGCAAACTGGATCCGGTCATCGGGCGCGATGAGGAAATCCGCCGCATCATGCAGGTCTTGTCCCGTCGTACCAAGAACAATCCCGTTCTCATTGGGGAGCCAGGGGTTGGCAAGACCGCGATTGTGGAAGGGCTGGCTCAGCGAATCGTTCGAGGTGACGTTCCGGAGGGCTTAAAGAACAAGAGGATTGTATCTCTGGACATGGGCGCTCTGATTGCAGGGGCAAAATACCGGGGAGAGTTTGAGGAGAGGCTTAAGGCTGTTCTTAAGGAAGTCCAGGACTCACAGGGCGAGATTATTCTTTTCATTGACGAACTGCACACCGTGGTCGGTGCCGGTCGGGTGGAAGGCGCTATGGATGCGGGAAACCTCCTGAAGCCGATGCTGGCTCGTGGGGAACTGCACTGCATTGGTGCCACTACGCTGGACGAATATCGCAAGCATGTCGAAAAAGATGCTGCACTGGAGCGGCGGTTTCAAGTTGTTCTGGTCAGTCAACCTTCTGTGGAGGACACGGTTTCGATCTTGCGCGGATTGAGCGAGCGATACGAAGTACACCATGGTGTCAGAATCAAGGATTCGGCTTTGGTTGCTGCAGCGGTGCTCTCCAACCGGTACATTTCAGATCGGTTTTTGCCCGACAAGGCCATTGATCTGGTCGATGAGGCGGCCGCAAAGTTGCGCCTCGAAATGGATTCTATGCCTTTTGAGCTCGATGAGTTGCGACGCCGGGTCATGCAGCTCGAGATCGAGCGAGAAGCATTGAAAAAGGAAACCGATAAAGCCTCAAAGGAACGCCTGGCTAAACTGGAGAAGGGACTCGCGGATTTGAAGGTCCAGGCCGACGCGCTCCATGCCCAATGGCAGATAGAAACGGAACGGCTGCAGCGCTCGAGAACCCTTCGTGAACAGATTGAACGGACCAAGATTGAAATCGAGCAAGCTGAACGAGAATATGATCTCAACCGGGCGGCGGAGCTGAAGTACGGCACGTTGGCAGGGTTGGAGCGCCAACTGGAGGAGGAAGAAGAAAGCCTGGCAAAGGAGCCTGATCCTGACCACTCTTTGAAGGAGGAAGTTGATGATGAGGACATTGCCGAAGTGGTGAGCCGTTGGACCGGCATCCCCATGTCGAGGCTGCTTGAAGGAGAAGTACAAAAACTACTTCATCTGGAAGATGCTCTCCATTTGCGTGTTGTGGGCCAGGAAGATGGAACGGCGGCGGTGGCTGAAGCGGTCATTCGAGCCCGTTCGGGTCTGAAAGATCCGAACCGTCCTGTGGGGAGCTTCATTTTCTCGGGTCCGACCGGGGTGGGGAAGACAGAGCTGGCCCGTGCTTTGGCCGAGTTCATGTTCGATGACGAGGGCGCCATGATTCGAATCGACATGTCCGAGTATCAGGAGAAGCATTCAGTGGCCCGACTGATCGGAGCACCGCCGGGGTATGTGGGATACGAGGAGGGTGGCCAGCTCACGGAAGCGGTACGGCGTCGACCCTATTCGGTGATTCTTCTGGACGAAATTGAGAAGGCTCACTGCGACGTCTTTAATACTCTGCTGCAAATCCTGGAGGACGGTAGACTCACCGATGGGCAGGGTAGGACTGTTGATTTCAAAAACACTATTGTGATCATGACCTCCAATATTGGGAGCCATCGCATTCTTGAATATTCCCACGCCTTTGAAGGGCTTGAATATGAAGAGATGAAAGGAGCTGTATTGGAGGAATTGAGTCGTCACTTCAGACCGGAATTCCTCAACCGGGTGGATGAAATGATTGTCTTTCATGCTTTGTCCGAGGAACACTTGAAAGAGATTGTGGAAATCCAGCTCCAGAATTTGCGCCATCGGCTCGCCGACCGCAATATCCAGATTGAGGTGACCCCGGAAGGGCGCGAATTTTTGGTTCGAGTCGGCTATGATCCGAACTACGGTGCTCGTCCGTTAAAGCGGAGCATTCAGAAGGAGCTGGAGAACCCTCTCGGCCGCTTGATCCTTCAAGGGACAGTCGAAGATGGGGGCGGAGTGCTGGTCGATTTTGATGCCTCCAAAAAAGGCTTAACCTTTACGCCCCGCTCGGCGGTAGCTGAAAAGGAAGTCGAGGTCACTGTCGGGGTGTAAGGACTGGTGGCGGGTGTTCATGGAGGTCAAGATCGAGGCCGCGGAGAACGAAGAGCTTGGCCTTCCTGGACACCCGCGCTAGGGGATGAGAAGGACTTGTCCCAGGAAGATCAGGTGAGGGTCGTCGATCAGATTCATGCTTTGCAGCTGCCTAAGAGAGGTGCCGAATTTGATGGCAATCTCAATCAGAGTATCGCCTGGACGGACCCGGTACTGTGTGGGTCGCTCAGACGCCTCAGAGACGAGAAGAAACTGTCCCGGATAGATTCGGTCCGGATTCGAGAGGTTGTTGGCAAGCTGAAGCGTGGAGACGGAACTGCCCACTCGGTTCGCTATGACAAGGAGAGTGTCGCCATCCTGCACCCGGTAACCCATCGCGCCGTTGTCGGCCACCAGAATCGGGCCGGAGGCGGCAGGAACAGTTTCAAGAGCTGCCGCAATCGTTTCTCCCTGACCATGAGGAAGATGGATCTCGAGTCCGGCCGGCAGAATCTTCGATCTTTGCCAGACATCTGCCCTGATGTGCGGATTATAGTCCCGGAGAATTTCTTCCGTGAGTCCCTGGATCTGAGTGAAATGGCTTAGCCGGTGGGACCTTTTCAAAGAGATGGTGTCATATAGTCTGGGAGAGGCAAACTCCAGGGGGCCGAAGTAGTCCGAATAGTTGCGGGCCACTGAAACGGCTGCCAAAAACTCGACATAAAAATTCTTGCTGGCGAACCCGAAGGTCCGGGATTGGTATTGCTGGATAATCTTACCCATATCGGCGCCAAAACGTCTTTTGGCCCGCGCCATCCCGTTTGTGCCATGATTGAAGGCGGTCACGGCCAGGGGCCAACTCTCCAGGGTGTCGTAGTTCTCTCGAAACAGGCGCGCCGCCGCTTCACTCGATTTCAAAGGATCGAGGCGTTCATCCACAGAACGGTTGATTTTCATGTAACGGCGTCCCGTTCCGCGTATAAACTGCCAAATACCTGCCGCGCCTCGTTTGGAATAAGCGCTATAATCAAAGGAGGACTCGACATGGGGCAAAAGCGCGAGCTCGGTGGGGAGACCGTGCTCCTGAAAGATGGTTTCAATCTTGCTGAGATACTGCCCGGAACGGATCAATCCTTCCCTGAATTTTTCCTTGATGCCCCTTTGGGAGCGGATGTTCCTACCCAACTCTCTCAAGAGCTGGGAAGAAGGAGAGTAGCCGTGAGATTCAAGAAGGCGGATGATTTTCTTGTGCGTTTTTGTGAGCTTCTCCGAGTCGAAACCGTATCGTCGTATCTCCCCAAAGAGCCGCTGGAATTCTTTCTCCTTTTCCCCCAATTTTTTTCGCTGGCGTTCGTACTCGACGCCGTCGTCACGAACTCCCCTGGCAAACCGGACCACCTCGTAAATCAAGCGAACATCGTTTTGGTCATGGATCAGGACTTCTCGGTCCCCGTACTCGGTAAAGATTGCCTTCCAGAACTCGATTCCGTCTGCAAAGCCCTTGGAAGGGAAAGAGCTGGAGATCTGATCCAGGGAGAACGAACCGGCACCCAGGAGGCTTGATGAAAAAAGCAGGAAGAAAAAAAACCGTTGCACCATTGTTGTTTTGCTATGTTAGCAAAGCCGTGCGACCTGGGAAAGGATTATCTGATCTCACTCAGATGGCCCTCTATCTCCGCGCAGATTTGTTGGGGTGACTTGCCTTCAACTTCCACCGGGATGTCTGCTCGTTGATAGATTTTCTCGCGACGGCGAAACAGGGATTCCCATTGCTCAGGGTTTCTCGCCAAGGGGCGATGTTGAGAGTCCCTGCATCGTCTTTTTGCCAGGTAAAGGGGGATCTTGAGCCACACCGAGATTCCGTGTTTGGAGATATAATCACGATTGATCTTGTTCACGAAGGTTCCTCCTCCAAGAGCCATCACACAGGGCTCTGAAGGTGGGTTTTGGACCAAGGTTTCCGACTCCAATTTCCGGAAATACTCCTCTCCCTGAGACTCGAAGATTTCGGAAATCGTCCTCTCCTGCTCCTCTTCGATCAGGTTATCCAGATCATAAAAGGGACGATCCATCCTTCCTGCCAGGACCGGACCAATGGTCGACTTTCCACTTCCCATGAATCCAACGATATAAATGTGTTTGTCCATTAGCCCGTATTATGCATAAGTTCTCGTCACGAAGCGACGAAAGCGCCGACCTGGGTGCGTTGCGCCACGCGCGATCGAGGCCCCCGCAAACGTACTCTTGAGTACGTTGAGGAGGCCGACCGAGCGCAACACAGCCGGTGCGCAACGCACGCCGGATGATTTTGTCTCTGCAGTAGAGAATTTATGCATAGTCCGGGCTATAGTGTCTCGTCCCATGAATACCATGACGTTTGTGGCGAGCGCGACGGCATCAAGTTCGCGAAGCAACGACGACGCGATGTCAGTGACATCGTGGAGGAGGAGCGACAAAGAAATCGATGCCGTCCCGCCGCCACCCTTCGGGCTGATGGGGGTTGCGGGCGATCTCTGTGTCGCTCGTCGTCGCCGATGTCCCTGCATCACCTTCTCCTCGTTCCTTGATCTCCCCTCGCAAGCCCCATCAGCAAACGTTATGGTATTCATGGGACGAGACACTAACTCAGAGATTGCAGTCTCTCGAAAAATTCCGGGAAGGATACGGATACACAGGAGGGGTGATCGAGTTCGACCGGTTGTGTCGCGATGAGTCCGGCCACGGCAAATGCCATGGCTATGCGATGATCTCCAAAGGTCTGGACCCTTCCGCCCTGAATTTGCTGGTTGGGTGGAACAAAGAAACCGTCCGGGTACTCTTCAACCTGCACACCCAGATTTCTCAGATTTACAACCACAGATTTTATTCGGTCGGACTCCTTCTTGCGCAGTTCTTCGCCTCCCCGGACCCGGAGTCCCCGTTCCAGGCGCGTGGCCAGGACAGCTAGAGCAGGAATTTCGTCGATCATGTTGGGGAGCCACTTACCGCTGATCTCGGCGGGAAATCTCCTGAGTAGCTCATGGCTGAAACAAATCTTCAGATCACAAACAGGTTCAGCGTTGAACTCCCGAGGATTTGTTCTTTCAACCCGGGCTCCCGAATCTTCCAGCAGAGTGAGCAGACCTGTGCGAGAAGGATTGACTCCGACCCTTCTCAGGTAGATCTCAGCATCGGGAACGAGAAGGGCGGCCACGATGAAAAAGACAGCCGCTGAAAAATCGCCGGGGATTTCCATTTGAACCGCCTTTAAAGATACTGGCCCTTTCACTTTCAATTGCTGTTCCGCTTCCGTCAAGACGACGTCGAAGAATGGTAGTGCACGCTCCGTGTGATCACGCGAGGGAACGTCTTCCACTACTGTGGTCTCCCCTTGGGCCATCAGTCCGGCCAGAAGAACACACGATTTTACCTGAGCACTGGCCATCGGCAAACGGTAATGAATTCCCCGCAGTTGTGAACCGGTAATGCGCAAGGGTGGGTATTCATCCTGGACCGCCTCAATCCTTGCGCCCATTTGGGTGAGGGGGCGGATGATCCGCTCCATGGGCCGACGATTCAAAGAGTCATCTCCCTGGATCGTGGAAGCGAATGGGGAAGCAGAAAGCAGGGCGGAAAGAAGGCGAACGGTGGTTCCACTGTTTCCGGCGTCGAGAAGCTCCCTGGGCTTCTGAAACCGCTTCCATCCTGCACTTTGGATTTCGACCTCATTTTTGGATTGCCGGATCCCCAAACCGAGTTTTTTGAGACAGCGAAGTGTCGATTGACAGTCCTCGCTCTGTGAAAACTGGGAGATGCGGGTAGTCCCGTTGGCCATGGCTCCTAGAATCGCATAGCGGTGGGAAATCGATTTGTCCCCGGGTAGGGTAAGCTCTCCCCGCAAACAGGAGACGGGTTGAATAATCATTTCTGCTGTTTGTCCGACCGCTGACCTAGAAATCCCAGTTGTAGATCGATTTCTTTCAAGCGCTTGATCTTGTCTCTGTATTCAGCTGCCTTTTCAAACTCAAAGCGCTCGGCGGCAGCCCTCATTTGGGTCTCTAGTTTCGTCATCTCTGCCCTGATCTCTTCTGCCGAAGAGTACTCCTCGATTTCTTCTGCCACGACGGAGACCTGAGAGTAATCCAGCTGTGCCATCTGCAGAAAG
>JACZQQ010000001.1 GCA_022545645.1 Acidobacteriota bacterium
ATTATTCGAATATCGGCCGCGGCATGGGCTGAGATTGTTTTCTCTTTTCTAGCCGCCTATGCAGCCCAGTCGGATCGCAATCAACAACTGGGGATTGTCGAGGCCCTCAAGCCTCTTTATTTCGCCAGAACGGTTTCCTTCATCTGGGAGACACTGGAACTCGACCATGTGGACTCAGAGAGAGAACTGCTCCAGCAGGCCCAAACCTTCTGGGAGCGGCGCTCCACACTGATGGATAGCCAGGTGGCGGTGGCATAAAGATAGCGAATTAGAGTTCTACAGCTCCGAAACGAAGCCCGAAAAACATTCGTAGGGGCCAAGAACGTGTTTGCGCAGCCCGTTTCTGAAGGCCACCGGGTCGACCTCAAGCCGCTGGCACCAGAAGGAAAAGTCGGACTCGTCCTTAAGAAGAAAATGGAGTGCGGTGCGTCGGTTATTCGGGTGAGATGCTTTTAAATCCTCAAGGGCAATGCGAAAGACCGCAGCCGCCAGTTTCCGGTGGTTAGTTTCAAAACGAACCTGTCCTCCCTCCAAGGGGATTGCCGTGCCTTGTGCCATCTTGTCCCTCCTCAATCGGGTTAAACCTATTTTCGCTCACGATCCCCGGTTTGAGAACTGTTAAAAGTACCAGTTCTCATGGAAATGATTAACAGGGCGTAAATTGCTTGTCGACATCTACAACGAGGGGGGGGAGGACTGTTATACTGGCTCCCTCGCTTCTTCTCGATCTTGGCTAACTCACCAAGATCAGCGGCCTCTTTTTGACCGTTCTCATCACCCTTGAGTTATTTGGAATCTTGGAAGTGATGCTGCTTGAAAACACCGTTCATGTGGAATTCGTGGTGGCTGTTGCCCTCATTGCCGCTGCCCGGGAGGTCCTGGTTGTGGAATTCCCTTCGGTGGCTCCGCTGAAGCTGGTGGGCCTGGCTGCCCTGATCCTTGCCCTGGGAGCGGGCTACTACTTGATCAAGAGAGCCGGCCCTCCCGGAGCGGATTCATCCAAGGTCCCAGACTAGGGACACTGTCTCAAAAGTCGGTGGGCCCAGGTTTCTTGTGTAGGGGCGCACGGCCGTGCGCCCTATCAGCCGTTGTTAAAGGCAGGGTTTGTGGGCGCACAGCCGTGCGCCCCTACAGGCCTTAATCAAAATCAAGTGGGGTTTTGAGACAGTCTCTAGACCCCCCCCAAGAGAGTTAGCCCTTCTCGGTGGGCGACCGGGCTTCATTGAGCAGCTTTTCGGTTCCCACACCCCAATTCAAGAAGGGTTCGAGTGCGCCAGGCATAGGAGTTTCCACTTTTTGTACTCGTTCGCGAGAGACAATCTGTATCGTTCCCAGAGTGGGAGTCGGGGCGATCGGAAACAATGCGGGCTCATACTCTTGGCCGGCTAGCCCTCGGTTGTGGCAAAACGGTCGCGCATTGAAGTCAACGTTCGTTTCATGGACTCTCGTGCCACTCCACTGATGATGGGTTTTACGAAGGGTGCCAGAATGGCCGGGACTCCCCGGCTGAGAGTCAATGATTCGCACTCCACCAGGACCCCTCCATCAACCTGTTGGTACCGCCAATAGGAATTCAATTTCCACAGGAATCCACGGTCCTTTCCTTCCGGCTTTTCCCTCTCAGCAGGGGTTCCGGCCTGATCCAACTCGACAATTCTGGTGGCGATGCTTCGACTCGAGGCCAGACCCTCACCGTGCCGCTGATATTCGATGAGGTGTTCCGTATTGTAGGTCACCGTCACGATCTTCGAACGCACCAATTTCAGGTAGAGGCGCAGGGAGTCATCGCTTTCTTCCAGTATTCTGGACTCCAGGACATCCTTCTGAAGGTCTTCCTGCTGGGCGGGATAACGGACTTGGGCCAGAACACTCTCCAGCTCGACATCGGGAATGAACACGCTTCCCCGCCAGTGATGAATGGTACCTGCGGGTACCTTGATCTTGCGACCTCTTGGATTGAGGGTCTTCATCTTCTCCACCAGGATCTGGCCTGAAAGTGCGGCATCACGCTCCATTTGTGCTTTGGGAACCGCCTGAAAGTCCTGAGCCAAAAAGCCTGTTGAGGAGTTCAGTTCCTCTTTGATTCGTTCTTCGGTGAGACGAACATACTCATTCCAGGCCTTAAGAGTCTTCTCTTGAAGCTTGGCCGCCATCACCGGGGAGCCGGCCATCCCCATGGTTATTACGATCAATAGCAACCCGATTTGATAGATCTTTTTCTTGGTCATCATCTTTTCCTCCTTGCTTTTACATGGTCTCTCGAAACACCAGCCGGTCACTGGCCACAAAATTCAAAACCGAGCAACAGGCAATGGCGATCAGATTGGCCGACAGATAGTGGATCTCCAGCCTCCCCACCAGCAGTTCCATGAACAACAGGTTTTCCCCGATGGACAGGGCTCCGATGGTGAGGTTGAATCGGAGTAATCGAGCCCACATGCTGGAGTCATGGCTTGCCGTTCGGTCCCTCCAGGTCCATCGTTCGTGCCACACAAAGTTGTGCAGAACCGCCGCCTGCACGGCCAGCGCCGTGGCGGGCAGATAGTCCATTTGGGACCAGTCGCGCAGCATAACGAGAGTTGTGATCTGGACCCCGACACCCATGATCCCCACCACATTAAAGGTGGCCCAGCGCCGCAACACACGGCCCAATGGGCCCTGCCAGATGGGGACTCCGGATGAGGGTGTGGAAAAATTTATCTTCATGACAGCGGCTCGGCTTGATATAGAGTTCGTGTATTGCGAATAGCCGAGACGGTCAGGGCTACCCCAAGACCGACAATCCCACAGACGCCTGCCACGTCAAACAGATGGAAAGCACCCAGGCTCCCCAGCTTGACCACCGGCTTGTAGAGAAGATAGAGGGTGCCTATGGACAAAAGGATGCGCAGTTCCGTCCCCCCGATGGGCCCGAAGGAGATGCGAAACACTCCCAGAGAATAAGTGGCCAGAAAAATTTCAGCGGTGACCATCATGTATCCGACCAGTAATCCCAGCCCAACCAGGGGCGTCATGTAGCCGGAGGTTGCCAGTCCGCCGATGAGAAACAAGGCTCCTACGATGTCGATGACGTGATCGACGTAGTAACCGTAGCGCGGTCTTTGCCGGTTGCGCACCCTGGCCAGGGTGCCATCCAGGCTGTCGCCGAACCAGTTGAGGCCCAGCGCCACCACCACCAGAAACAGGGCCCGCTCATCCCACTGAGCGGCCCAGTAGGAGAGGCCTGCCATCAGCATGGCGAAAAGCCCCAACAGCGTCAGCTGATCCGACGTGACCCACTGTGGGAGTCTTTCTGCCAGCCAGATGAGCACTCTTTTCTCAATATTGGCGGTTATGCCCAGTTCACGAGTGTGTTCGGATATCGTTTTCGTTTTCATAGTTCCTCCTCGGCGCGGTTAGAGAACCGTTCCCCACGAGTGGGTCCCCATTGAGCGCCTTTCATAGGGTTAATGCGAGAAGTGGAGAAGAAACGGCTCACACAATCGGTGAAAATGGAAAAAAACCGGCTTATCTAGGTTCTTTGGGTGGAGAGAAACGGGCTCGAGTGGTAGCGGGCTCCACGATGAGAAAAACCACCACGTAACCCATGGCGATGCCCGCCAGGAATGCCGCCAGAAACTGGTGATCGAAAGCCAGGGCAAAGGCACCCAGTAACAGCAGCGCTGCAAACAGTCCATCGATGCGACGAAGCCAGGGAGCAGCACGACCTAGTTCCGAGTGGATGAAGATGGAGTTGAACCGTGCGGTAAATAACAGATGGGTTCGCAAGGTGCCGTTGACCGCCGCGCAGCCGAACACACCGAAGAAAACCAACAGCGTCCAAACGTCCGAGGTCCATTCTTTGACCTGCCACAGCGCCCAGACCATCGACCCATAAAGTGCCAGGACCAGGACCTGGTGAATCACCCACCAGAGGGAGTGGAGACTCGGTTGGGAGGATGACTTGTCCCGACTGTGTTGAACCGCTGTCTTATCCTCGCTCAGGTCGCTCTTGATCTCGGTACGGGCCCGTTCCAGATCCTCGAGCAGTGTTGGTGTTGATGGATACCGTTGTTCCGGGTCCTTGGGCAGGCATCTTTCAACGATTCGGTCCAACTGCACAGGGCTGGTGGTGAACTGGGACAGCGGCACCGGCTCACTTTCCAGGATCTTGGCGATCGTGGAGATGGGTGTTTCTCCCCTAAAAGGATTCGAGCCGCTTGCCAACTCATAGAACAAGATGCCGAAGGTGAAGATGTCGCATCTAAAATCAACGGTCTTACCCTTCAGCTGTTCCGGCGCCATATAGGAGGGTGTGCCCAGAAGAGTTCCGGGCTCGGTCAAGGGTTCTTCGCGCAAGTCCATTTCGGGAGCAATAGCCACTCCAAAGTCCAAAATCTTGAGCTGACCCTTCTTGTTTCTCATGATGTTTTCAGGCTTGAGATCACGGTGGATGACCCCCTCTGCATGAGCTGCCACCAAGCCCTGGACAACTTCGATGGCCAGATCGAGCAGAGCGTCCGGCGAAAGCGGGCCCTGCTGGAGCTCGGATCGGAGATTTTCCCCTTCCACATACTCACTGGCGATGTAGAGGTGTCCTTCAGATTCTTCAAGCGCATACACGGTTGCGATAGCCGGATGGGACAGGGAGGCCGCAATCCTTGCTTCCGACCGCAACCGCTCTTTTTGCTTGGGGTCGGCAACAATATGCGGTGCCAGCGCTTTTAGAGCCACTCGCCGGTGGAGCCGGGTATCCTCGGCCAGGTAAACCACGCCCATCCCGCCACGCCCAAGTTCCCGCTCAATCCGATAGACACCAATGAGGTCTCCAGCCTCCAATGTGCTGGGTTCAGACTCCAAGGACGGAATTTCCAGGAAGTTGTCATCTTTTTCATGCTCGGCCAACAGGGAGACCAGTTCTTGAAAGAGAACTTCATCGCCCTGGCAGGCCTGATCGAGAAAGGCCTCTCGATCGGCGGGTTTCTGCTCCAGAGCGGCTTGGAACAGTTCCTTGATGCGCTCGAACTGGTTCGATTTCACGATGACATCTCACGGCGAAGCCAGGCTTTCGAGAGAGTCCAGCACCGTTTTACGGTGGCGGGGGAAATTCCCATGACCTCTGCTGTTTCTTCCACCGTCAGACCGGCAA
Source organism: Acidobacteriota bacterium (assembly GCA_022545645.1). Taxonomy (GTDB): domain Bacteria; phylum Acidobacteriota; class UBA6911; order RPQK01; family JADFOI01; genus JADFOI01. The sequence continues at coordinate 5,129 of JACZQQ010000001.1, forward strand.
AGAAACGCAGCTCAACCACTTCGGCCTGCTTGGGATCGAGGGCGGCAAGGGCCTTGAGTGCTTCGTCCAGTACCAGAAGATCAACCACTTTCTGGTCTTGGCGCAGCATTTTATCCTCCAAAGTGACCGCTCTTTGCACACCTCCTCGTTTCTGAGCATGACGGGCCCGGGCCCGTTCGACCAAAATTTGCCGCATCGATCTTGCGGCAATGGCAAGGAAATGGGCACGATCCTTCCACTGCAACTTCCGGTCACCCAGCAGCCGCAGATAGGCTTCATGAACCAGTGCCGTGGTTTGCAAGGTCTGCCGGTTGCTTTCCCGCCGCATGTATTTCCTGGAGAGCTTGCGCAGTTCCTGGTATACAACGGGAAGCAGTTCGGAAAGGGCTTGCTCCTCCCCTGCAGTGGCCCGTTCCACCAGGCTGGTTATGACCTCGGGTGAAGGCCGCACCGAAACTCCTTTCTCTCACATGGAGTGAGTACCCGAATCCAATTTTCGGGCTCAGCTCTTTAAATGTAAAGGATGTTAGTGTCTCGTCCCAGGAATACCATGACATTTGTGGCGAGCGCAACGGCGTCGAGTTCGCGAAGCAACGACGACGCGATGTCGTGTGCATCGCGGAGGAGGAGCGACAAAGAAATCGATGCTGTTCCGCCGCCACCCTTCGGGCTGATGGGGGTTGCGGGCAATCTCTGTGTCGCTCGTCGTCGCCGATGTCCCTGCATCGCCTTCTCCTCGCTCCTTGATCTCACCTCGCAAGACCCATCAGCAAATGTCATGGTAATCCTGGGACGGGACACTAGAGTATTGATGCATCATCCGGGCCAACCGTCACAATCTGGATTCTCCCACCTGCGGACCCGCTTGGGGACGAGTCCGGTTGGCCACCAGCCATTCGGCCATGAAAACCGCCGCGCCCACCAGCAGAAAAAGCCACCACAACGATTGTTGTCGGTCCTTTTCCTGGACCGATTGTTCGAATCCGATTTCTTCCACGCGGGCTTCAAGAGGAATGAAGACTGCCTGAAACTCCTCGATGGCCACCGCACTCAGGTCCGATTCAAGGGGTGGTGTGTTCACAGCCACCCAGTCGGTTTTTTTGTTGCTTCGTATTTCGTAGTGACCCGGCATCTTTAATTGAATAAAACCGGGCTTCTCCTCGTTGAGTCCAAGGACTCTTTGGCCCCTTGGATCGATCAAGGTCCAGGTGCCCGAGGTGCCCGAGGAGTCGCTGGATGAATCCACCGACAAAACTTGATTGATTTGAAGTGCCGCAGGAGTGCTCTGCCAGCGGCCAGCGTATTGAGCCATGCGGTACCAGAAGGGAACATAGGCGCTTCGAAGTGGGAAATCCGTCCAGACGGGATCCAACGAAGAGGCAAAGACCAGTACCCTTCCCTCTCCCAAAGATTGTTCAACCAGAGCCGGATCCCCTTCGTTGAAGCGAGCTAAAATCGTGGCATCCGGTTTCGCAGTCAGCCGCCAATAGCTGTAAAACTGGGTGCTGGCGATGGCTGCTTTGTGCACATCCTGAAAAATCCGGAAGATGGGATGCTCCCAGTTGACCTGGGTAATGGAAGTGAAGGGTTTGCTTTCCTGGCGGACAAAGTTCCGCTCCTTCAATTCCACGGGAAGGAGCGTGGCCCATTGGCGATTGTAGGCCTCTGCCAGAACGCGGTTGCTCAGGACCACGATCAGGCCTCCTCCACTTTCAACGTAGGATTTGAAGAGGGAAAGTCTGGGCGGTTGACGCAGGTCATTGAGCACCACCAAAGGAGTGTCTAAAGAATCGATTTGCCCGGGGCCGGGAGAGACCGACATCTCGACGGCAAAGGGCAGGTTTTCTCCAGCGGAAAGAGCACTCTCGAGATAAAAAGCCGAAGAAGCCTGTCGATCCTGAAGAACCAGGATGCGGCGAGGTGCTTGTTTCTCAACAACGAAGTAATAGACGTTATCTTCGGGAAGCTCATCGGTTGGCTCGATGACGATTTTTCCTCGCGAAACACCCTCTTCCAAATCGAAAGGTTTGAAGGTCAGATTCACCGCACCTTCGCTGCCCGTGTCAAAGGTCGTTCGATCGATCAGGTTTCCTTCCAAAAAGAGCTGGGCTTCGCCCTTTTTCGGTTGCTGGGGATTGCCTCTCACCCGAGCCAGGATCGTGTGCGGATACTGGTCGGTGAAAACGGCCCTCTCCACTCGGACTTCTTCAACGAAAAGATTGGGAGTCTCACGGCCCACGTTTTCGATTTCAACGGAAATGTCCCCCGGAACTCGCCAACCCGCGCTGGCCGCCATTCCGGCCTGCTGCAGATCGGTGATCAGATAGATTTCCTTTTTGATGTTGCGGGCCGCCTCCAGTTGATCCACCGCAACCCTCAGGGCTTCTAAGTAGGAAGTCGCTTCGAAGGAGGGGGTGGTGCGCTGTCGCAATATCTGTTGCAGCTGTTGGGGAGATTCTTCCCACTGGGAAAGAACCTCGGCGGATTCACCGAACTGGATGATTAAAGCCTCGTCGGCCTGGCTCAGAGATTGAATCTTATCCTCGGCTGCCTGCAGGGCCGTGTCCCAAATGGGCTGGGGAGTCATGCTCAGAGAATGATCGATGAGGATCACAACCGAACGGGCCAGCAAAGGATTGATCTGGTTTAACCACGCACCGGTGATGACCGGGCGCCCAAAGGCAAGAACGAGAAGGAGAATGCCCAGGCAGCGCAGGAAAAGCAGGAAGAGGTGAGTCAGACGTCGCCGTCGCAGCTCCTTGAAGGGGATCTTACGTATGAACATCAGGGAGGCAAAAGGCGTGCGCTTGGTTCTCTCGCGGTGGACCAGATGTAAGAAAATGGGGACCCCGATGGCCAGAGCACCGATCAAAAATAATGGAGCTAGAAACTGCATAACGTTCAGCAGACGTTCCGCTTGCTAATACCGTTTCTCCCGGACCGACAGATATCGATGCAGCGCCTGGTCCAGGGGTTTTTCCGTGTTCAGAAGTTCATAATCAACGGAAATATTTCGACACTCCCGGCGCAGTCCCTCGATGTGTTCCTTGAGCAACGCAAAGTAAGTGTTGCGAGAGTGTTCCGGAACATAGGAAAGGTGTTCCTGTGTTTCCATATCTTCTAAAGTGGAGATATCCTCGAAGGGCATTTCCAGTTCGACAGGATCCAGCACATGAAACAGGATGAGATCGTTACCGCGATGGTAGAAAAAGCGCAGGGTCTTGGCGAGTTTCTCGACATCCTGATAGAAATCGCTGATCAAAATCACCACCGCCCGTCGCCGGATCAGGTGAGCGAGTTTTTCCAAGGCCCCGCTGATATCCGTTTCTCCCGTCACCTCGAGATTCTCCAGGTGATGCAAAAGGGTAAAGAAGTGTCCGCGGCGTGTCCGCGGCGGAACCTGGCTGACCACATCGGAGTCGAATGAAATCAGGCCGGCTGCATCTTTTTGGCGCATGGCCAGATAGGCCAGGGCGGCCGCCAGGTAGCGAGCATAATCGAGCTTGGATACTTTGTGACTGCTGAAGGCCATGCTCTTGCTGACATCCATCAAAATGTACAACTGGGTGTTGGTGTCTCCCTCGTACTTTTTGACGTAAAAGCGGTCGGTTCTGGCATAGACCATCCAGTCCACTAGTCGAGGGTCATCACCCGGCGCGTATTCTCGATATTCGGCAAAGTCCAGACTGAAGCCATGATAAGGGGAGTGATGCAGACCGGTCAGGAATCCCTCCACCACGGTCTTGGCGATCAACTGCAGATCTCTGATGCGAGACAGCACTTGGGGATCGATGAATCGGTTGGAATTTGCAGTTCTGATCATCTCAAAGTCCCGATTGCGGGGGGGCAACGGCTTTCAGCAGTCGTTCGACGATATCCTCTGGCGTGATTCCCTCCGACTCGGCATGAAAATTGGTCAGTATGCGATGACGCAGCACGGGCTTGGCCAGAGCTTGGATGTCTTCGGTGGAAACGGTGAAGCGCCCCTTCAAAAGGGCTCGCACTTTTCCTCCCAGGACCATGAATTGAGAAGCCCGCAAACTGGCACCGTATCTCACCCACTCGTTGATAAAGTCCTGCTTTGAGTCCTCGCCCGGTCGAGTGCTGCCCGTGAGTCGGACCGCGTAGCGCACGATCTCTTCGTTGGCTGGAATCTTTTTCACAAGTTCTTGATAGCGAAGGATATCTTTGCCCGAGACCACCTGGGTAATCTCCTCTGCCGGTTCACCCGTGGTCTCCTGGACCACCTTGACCTCCTCGTCCTCGGGAAGATAATCAATCATGATGTTGAACATGAACCGGTCGAGTTGGGCTTCAGGCAGCGGATAGGTCCCCTCCAGTTCAATCGGGTTCTGGGTGGCCAGGACGAAGAAGGGGGGATCCAGATTGTAGGTGATTCCTCGAACCGTGACTTCTCGTTCCTGCATCGCTTCCAGCAAAGCTGCCTGAGTCTTGGGAGGCGTGCGATTGATTTCATCGGCCAGAATGACATTGGCAAAAACGGGACCGGGAACAAATTCCAAACGGCGACGACCCGTGGCAGGATCTTCCTCGATGATCTCCGTTCCGGTAATGTCGGTGGGCATCAGATCCGGAGTGAACTGAATGCGTTTGAAGATCAGCCCCAGCGTTTGGGCCACACTGTGGACCAGGAGCGTCTTGGCCAGCCCGGGAAGTCCCGTGATGAGGCAATGTCCCCCCACATAAAGTGAGATCAAAACCTGTTCGATGACTTCGTCCTGACCGACGATGACCTTTCGCAGTTCCTGAAGGATTTTCTTCTGCGAATCCAGCATCTCCTCAACCAGTGCCTGGATGCCACCTTCTTCAGCTTGCTTTATTTCTGCCATTGAACTCCTCTTTTCCTTTCTCTATTGTCTATTTTCTTTTTTCTACGCGTAGGGCGTAGAGAGTTCGGGGACGGAGAGTTTGGGGACAGTCCCAAGAATTCTCCCAGAGTTCGGGGACTGTCCCCAAACTCTCCGAACTCTCACTAATCTTCTAGTGCGTCAATCCATAGATAATGTAGTTCACTCCGAACTTGAAGGCTTCATTGGAGAGGTTGACAGGCGTGAAGGACTCATCGGCCCATTCCCAATAGTCTCCGATGTCGTTGTTATGGTTGGCCACGGCCAAAAGCCGCTTCTGTTCATCGAACATGCCGTAAAACCTGGGCTTGCCCGGAACAGCGTAGGGTGGAACCATGTCCAGTGTTTCGATGTCGTAAAAGCAGTGAAAGATCGGATCATCCAAGGTCAGCTCCTGAAAGCTCCGCTCAGGCAGGACTTTCTTCATGGCAGCGGTCAGGTTTTCCCATTCCTGAATTCCGCGGAAATCATCAAAGATGACAAAGCCTCCTCGAGAGAGATAGGCCCGAAGATTGGCAGCTTCTTCATCGGTGATGTTCCAATATCCAGGCTCACTGACATAGAGAATGGGGTAATTCATGATCAGGGGATCGTCCATATCCAGGACCAGATAGGAATCAGGTGTGGTTTGTATGGATGTGACTTCCAGCAGGATCTTCAAGAAGTTCTTCTCGGCCCGAGGGTAGTCATGGGCCCAGGGCGGGGGGCCCCAACTCCCCATGCCCAAAAAGTCCACATAACCGTTGTAACGGATGCGGGCGAATTGAAAGAGGTTCACATCACCGGGGTCTCTGGCAGGATCCACTTCGTCCAGACTCAGGATGGGCATCACGGAACCGGAGAGGATCAGAAGAGCCAGTGCCAAAGCGAAGATGTGTTTCATTGTCGAACCAGTTTCAACAGCAGTTTTTGTGCCTCTGGGTAAGCCGGTGCAATTTCCAAAGACAGCAGCACGTGATTGCGGGCACCTTGTCGGTCTCCCGATTCAAATAGAGCCTGGGCCAGTCTATAGTGAGCCGCCGCCCCGTCAACAGGACTTAGACTTAAAAACACGGTGTATTCCCGCACCGCCTTCTCCGTTTCGCTGAACTGCAAATAGAGATCTCCCAGCTTTTGATGGGTCTCCGGTTGAAGCGGATCCACGTACATGACTTCTTCCAGGTATTTGGCCGCCTCCTGAGGCTGATCCCTGTCCGAAAGCAGACTCGCGATCCGGTGAGCGTTCTCAGGGAACAGAGGTGCGGCGCGCCACCAGCGCTGACGCACTTCCACGAGCTTGTCGACTTGCCCGGTCTCTTCATAGATCTGGGTCAGAATGTCATAGGGACTTCCTCTTGCTGCCTGAGTAGGGAGGATCTCCAATGCCTTTTCCAGGTAGGGAATCGCTTCCTCCTGGCGACCGGCTGTTTTCAGTTGGGTTCCCAAGCGAAGGTTGAGGAAATAATTCTCCGGAGCGGCTTGCCAGGCTTGCAGCAAGGTGTCCAAATCGGTCTCCAACCCGGCCTCGCCTTCTCCTTCCTGTCCAACTGCACCGGGGAACAGGTGCACCAGTGAGAAATGTTCGGGAGCCTCCAGCTTGCTCAGAAGCGGTTTCAAGGTTTCCTCCATTTCCTGGCGAAACTGACCATCGATCTCTTCCACCGAGGCACCCAGGACCTGTTGAAAGACCTCCTCTGTAGAAAGTCCCTGGCCGAAGGCTTCCAGCATCGCTGCAATGCTCTCGAAGCCATATCCAGAGACCAGAAACTCACAGATCCATCCAGCCTGGAAGTAGGCGATGGTGAGGGCCTGTCCCGACTCGGGTCGCTCAAAACCGGAGTTCAGATCTTTCAAGGGGAGTAAGAGGTCGTCCTTGTAAGCCTGCACAAAGCCAACGTTGAGATAGTCTCCCCATCCTTCGCCTGCCTGGCGCTCCTCCATCATGGAAATGCCCTCTGTGAACCACCTGGGGACCTTTTCATTGCTCAGGGAGAGGGTCACCACATGGGCGAGCTCATGCCAGAGTGTTGAGCCCCAATGGAATTCTCCTCTGGGCCGCGCCGAGGGAGAATCCATAGCCACGATTCGTCCAAAAGTGGCGCCCAGCGCCCCCAGTCCCGGAAGTCCCATGGTTCGAACCGCGAAGTCTTCATGATCGGGATACATTTCAAAAACGTACTTGCCCGAGACCTGGTGGTTATATTTCTGCTCCAATGTCTTCAAGCTTCTCTCTGCCAGTTCCGCCACATAAGGCTTGAGGGCAACAGCCTCCTTTTCATGCAGCTTCATTCGAAAATGTGGGGTTTCGAAGCGGACAAAGCGATCGAAACTATCCAGCAGTCTCAGAGTGTTGACCGTCCAGATGTTAAAGGGATCGTTGGCGTAGGCGACTTCCAGGATTCGCTTACCCTCTTCTTCTTCGCCCAATCGAAGCAATGCGATACCCAAAGATGCACGGGCCGATTCCTGCCTGGGATTTCGCTGCAGCGCTTCTCGATAAAACTCAGCCGCCTCCTCAAGGAGCCGGTTGCGGTTGGCAAGATCCCCCAGTGTTTCGAACAGATCGCCATCGTTGGGATTGATCTTCAAGACCCGTTGTTGGAGCTTTTCAAATTCTTGGATTTCTCCCCGGAAATATTCATAAGCACACTCGAGCTCCAGTAGAGGAAGGAAAAGTTTGTTGTTCTTGAGCCCCTTTTCGATCCAGTCCTGGGCTTCCTGCCAGTTCTTGTCCTCTATCGCCAGCGAGGTCTTGAAGGCAAAGGCTTGTAAATTTTTGGGATTCAACTCGAGCGCTTTGGCAAGGGCCTCGGTAACACCCGGCCTGAACTGGCCTTTCAGCGCCTGGGCCAACCCCACATAGGCTGCGTCCACTCCCCAGCGGAAGAATCCTGAAGAGGGCTGGCCCATGGCCTGGATCCCATCTCGGAAGATCAATTCGGCTTCAGCGGCATTGTACTTTTTCAGGTAGAGGTTGCCCCAGTCGACAAACAGCGAAACAGAGACGGGTTGGACCTGTGCAGCTTCGATGAAAATTCGGTTGGCGTCCTGCCACAAGCTCAGTTGCCAGGCCGCATAGGCAGCCTGGCCAATATCCTCGGAAGTGTTCAACTGTCCGGATTGGTAAAGACCCAGCAGCCTGCGCGAGTAGCTCTGGGCTTCATCTCTTCTCCCTTCCCGTTGGGTCAACTCCACCAGAAGTCGCAAAACATGGGGATCCGAAAGGGAGGCGCTTTTCAACTGCTTTTCCGCCCTGTCGTAGCGGCCCTCCTGCATGAATTCCTGAACCTCGGTCAGCAATTTGATCGGCGCGCGCTCGGATAAAGAGCCCACTTGAGAGGCCAAAGAGGTCGAGAGAGTGAAAAAGATCAGGACGAGCCGCTTCACAGTTCACCCTCCATCTCGGCGATGCTTTCATTGAGGACGGCCAACTTCACCAGAAGCTCTTCCAGGGCGCGGTAATATTCGTCTTCGGGCATCTGGTTCTTGCGAAACTTTAAATCTTCGATTTCCCGTTCGAGTTCCACCCCTTGCGAAGCCAACTCCCGCGCTTCCCGGGTGCGGTACGGTTGGGCAGTCGCTCGGGATAGATAAGCCATGGAGGCGAGAAGCGTTCCTTGGTTGCCTGGGTGGGTCTCCAGGATGTTTTTCTTCTCCAGGAGAACCTGGCCGTTGTCCTGCAAAGTGGCGTGTTCTGTTTGAAGACGTCCCTTCTCTTCGAACCAGGCAGCCACTTTCTGATGGCTGAAAAGAAATGCTTCCAGGAGCGACACCCTGGCATTTTTATCGGTGTCGGCTTCCTCCGAGGTTACCGCTTCCAGGAAAAAGGACATAAACAGGGGAGGTTGCCTTTCCGTTGCACTCTTGGTGGCTGTCACGATGACCCGATTCTCCTGACCCAACTGGGAAGCGAGGGTGCCACTGGCGCTGGTGGCGGCGACCAGATAGGTTCTGGTTTCACCCAGCCCGTCGAAGAAAGTTTTGATGTCCTGATCCGTCAAGTCGGGGCCTGAGATATTGAACTTGTAATTTCGATGATCGTGGCTGGCATGTCCGATCAAGAAAAGCCACAGCTCATTGGGGAGAGGAGATGAGGAGATTTGCTCAAAGAGTTGAAGAATATCACTCTTTTTCTTGTGGCGACCATCGAGGCGATAGACGACGCTCTCGAGCTCATCCTGAAAGTGTGCTTCCGTTGCCAGACCCCAGCTGAGAAAATTCTCCTCGTACTCCGGCATTCCACCCAGTCCGGTAATGATGATGCAGATCGTATTCTCTTCCGCCGCTTTTAAGGCGGCGGAAGAGAATAGAGAATAGAGAATAGCGAACAGAATAAAGATATAGAGACCCCGAAAAGACATCAGAATGGGCATGGAACGAGATTTCTTCATGGACTTCCCTATAAAGACGTTGTTCTCTTTTCTTTTTCTTCTCTTTTCTTTTTTCTGTTTTCTTTTTCCTATTCTCTGTGCGGGAAGCACACTCGTTAAATTAGCCCTTCTCGTCTGCGAAGGATCCACTCGCCAAAAAGTAAAGCCATGAGCAGCACAAGATTGAACGGCATATCCCAGAGATCCAGCACTTCGATGACGGATGTTTGAGATTGAGTGTAGAGGATTTCCTCCGGTAATCTTTCGACGTCGGAAGCCGTGTAGTAGTTCCCTCCCGTTTCCTGTGCCAGCTTCTCCAGAAAGTCTTTCTTCTGGAATGCCTCAAAGTATTCTCGTGAACCGGTGGAGGTCAAAAAGGAAGTTTTGGCTTGCCGTTCTTTATCGCTTTCGGCAAGAGCACTGGCCGTAGCCTTGATCTCAACTGCATAGAAGCCATCTTCGTGAGGGGTCAACTGGCCTCTGTAAATACCGTCCTCCTGAGCATCCCACTGAAGGGGTAGCGTGAAAATCTCTCCGGAGGGAGAAGTAATCGTGGCTTCAACGCGGGCATCATTGATTCGATTGAAAGCCTTGTCGCTCACCTCGGCTCGAAGATCGACCACCTCGTTTTGAGAGTAGACCTCGCGTTTTGTTTCCACGGTAATGGGATTTTTTGCCGAACGGACCAGCCAGCGCAGCATCTGTCTCCAAAACGTCTCGTGCTTTTGATCCTCCTGATCCTCAAGCATCTGCCAGCGCCAGCTGCTGCCGGTTAAAAGGGCCAGGGTGTGTCCGCGGCCGTATCGCTGAAAAACGACCAGCGGAATACCAGGCTGGTCGGGATCCAGACTCGAAGAGGTGTCCAGCCGGGCCAGAACCGTTGCCCCCGATTTGGTGTCTCTAACAACATTCCAATCCGTCAGTACTGGAATCTCATCCCATTCGGAAGCGTTGTTCCCTTCTATGGAGGAAAGCTGGAGGGCGGGATGGTTCAACCCTTGATCGGTCAATCGCAACTTGCTTTCCCCCTGGGCATACATGGATTCGGAGCCGGAACGATCTTCATCACTGGCTTGCAGCCAGACCGGAAGGATTTCCTCAATGGGGGTGTTCTGATACTGGCCGGAAGCAAAGGAAGAACTGCCCCCTAACATCATGAAACCGCCCCCCCGTTTGCCTACAAAATCACGTACCATTTCCATCTGAGGGTAGGTAAAGAAGGAGGATTCAACACTCCCAAAGAGGATGCCCTGGTACTGAAAGAGCTCTTCTCTTTCTGAGGGAAAGCCGGCTGCCAGGGTGGTCTCTTCTTCGATTCCCTGACGATAAAATTTATTGAGGGCGGTTCGCAGCAATGTGACCAGGCGAACGTTCTTGTCTTCCGCCATGGACCGGCGGATAAATTTGTATTCCCAGCGCGGATGCCCTTCCACATAGAGAATTCGGGCTGCCAGGTTTTGAACGTCCATAATGGTGGTTCGAGTGTTATTCTCCAGAATCTCTTCGCCTTCCAGGGGCTTTAGAGAGAAGTGATAGCTCTTGATTCCCTCTGATTTGGGTATGATCTTCACCTCGGTGGTAAAGGTGTCGGAATCTCGGGGAAAGTGAACTTCCTTGGTCTGCACTAGAGTGTTCCCCTCCCGAACTTCGAGGCGACCGCGGCTGCCACCAAAACCGCTGTGCCGGAAAGTCACCCGAGCAACCGAGAGCGTTTCGGGTGCCGAAACCCGGGGTGCACTGACATGGGTGATCTCCACGTCCCGGGTCAAGGACTCGGGACCCAGACCGATGGTATGAATGGGAATCTGGCGAGCCTTCAATTCGGCAAGGACTTCCTGGAAGTCTCGGTAGCTGTTGTCTGAGCCGTCCGTGAATAGGAGAATCCCGGCAAGGGGTAAATTCTTGGTTTCCGTCAAGACCCCTTCAATTCCTTTGACGATGTTGGTCTGGTCTCCCTTCCAGTCCAGTTCCAGAGACTCTTCAACTCTTCGAACCTGCGAATCGAACTGAAAAAGGCGCACATAGAACTTCTCATCCAGCGCCTCCAGAAAGTCGGACTCCTCAGCAAGCAGTTCCTCTGCCTTCTGACCTCTGGGCTGGTTGGTTTCGGTGGGAATGCCCATGCTCCGCGAATTGTCCACCAGAATGGCCAGCAGGTTCTCTTTGGGAACAAGCCGGGAGAGGACCAAACCCGGCCTCATGCACAAGAGGAGCAGAACCAGAAAGAAAGCGCAGCGAAGGGCAAGCAGTCCCCAGCCGGCCCTCCTTCTCTTCACTTGCAGCAACCTGTGGCGATAGACCAGGAAAAGCAGGGCCGCAAGCGATACGATCAGCAGTCCAATGGTCCAGTAGCTCAGGCCCCACTGGAAAGTGAATTCGCCCCGCTGAAAAAAGAAAGGTCGGTATTTGAAGAAAAAGGTGAATAGATTTTCCATGGTCGACCCTGGCCCACTGATCGAAACCGTTGATCACTCATCATACCAGGGTTTTCCCGCAAGTTAGAACCGTATTGGGCAGGATCATCAACAAAACCGGAATGGAGGTTCCGTACCTCTCTTCTTATCCTTCTTACCGCCTTACCGCTTCGAAACCAGCCAGACAATGATTCCTGTGGGAATGGCGATACTGGTGATCAAAAGCCAAAAGGCGAGCAGTGAATCGCGCACAGGAAATTCCACCATGTACATCACCGTTCCGATACATAGCCAAAAGAACCAGCGTGTCATTTTCTACTTCGCCATCGATCAATCTTTAGAGGACCACCCACGATCCACCAGTATGGTCGAAAGTATAGTCGGGAACCCTGGCTTGTTGACCCTCCTGAGCCCGCTGGGGTAACCTTCCCGCGTAGAAGTGGGAAGGAAAATAATGCCGTTGACACCTGAGAATTCGCCCTCTCAAATTCGTGTGGCGCTGGCCGGCCTGGGAACGGTTGGGCGAGGGGTGGTGCGACTTTTACAAGAGGAAGGGGCCCGCTATCGTCAAAGCTTGGGACTCGATTTACGGCTGGTGTTGATTCTGGACAGGAGTTACCGCCAAAAAGATACCTCTTGGATCTCATCGGATGTGAAGTTTACGGAGTCCCTGGACGACTTTCTTGAGACCCCTTCAGATGTCATCGTGGAACTGATCGGAGGTCAGGACCCGGCCGATCAGATTATTCGTGCTGGTCTGGAAGAAGGTAAAAGTGTGGTGACTGCCAACAAGCTGCTGATGGCCCGTTTGGGTCCCGAGTATTTGAAGCTGGCGGCCCAGAGGAATGCCTATTTGGGATTTGAAGCCTCGGTGGCTGGGGGGATCCCGATCATCCAGGTGGTGACTCGTTCTATTTTTCCCGACCGGATCTCACAGGTGCGAGGAATCCTCAACGGCACCAGTAATTTCATTCTTTCGGAGATGGCCGATGGTGGCAGCGATTACCAGGATGCTCTCACCCGGGCCCAATCCCTGGGTTATGCAGAGGCCGATCCTTCCCTGGATGTCTCAGGAGAAGATGCCCGGGACAAACTGGCGATCCTGAGCGCGCTTTGTTTTCATACCGCAGTCGATCCCGATCAGATCCCCACACAAGGTGTGACCGAGATTACCCCGGTCGATTTTCTTTATGCTCGGCGCCTGGATGCGACCATCAAGTTGCTGGGGGTGGCTACAAACAACGGTCCAAAGCCATCTTTGCGTGTGGCTCCGTTTTTGATCGACAATGGGCTCCCATTATCGAAGATCTCAGGGGTCCTCAATGCGGTGGAGGTCACGGGAGCGACTCTAGGGTCGGTGCTCATCAGCGGGAAGGGTGCCGGCGAAGGCCCGACTGCTGTCTCCGTTGTGGCGGACATCTTGGAAGCAGCACGGCAGACAAGGAGCATCTCCCAGGCCATTCCTTCCGAGTCCGGTTCTGAAGCCGAGCTGTCTGACCCGGTAGCCGGCAGCGACTGCGATGAGCGCTATCCTTTCTATTTGCGCTTTTTTATCAAGGACCGTCCGGGCATCATTTCGACCCTTGCCCAGATCCTGGGTGAGAGAAAAATCAATATTGACCTGGTCCTGCAGGAAAACTGGGCCGATCGATCGAACTACCCCTTTGTCATCACGGTCGAACCCACGCGTTTTTCCTCCATGCGAGAAGCGGTCGATGAGATGAAGAAGCTGGACTTTAACCGCGTGGACCCTTTAGCTCTCCCCGTGCTGAAGGAATAAGTTATAATTCCTGGTTTTAAGGCGGTGTAGCTCAGAGGTTAGAGCAAGCGGCTCATATCCGCTGCGTCGGGGGTTCGAATCCCTCCACCGCTAGAGTACCCCTTCGCTTCCGAGAGCGTCACTGTTGTTCTTGGGGAAACGATGAAACCATATTTCCGGCCCCGCCGATTACGCGAAAATCCGATTCTGAGAAGGATGGTCCAGGAGACTCGGCTTTCGGTAGATCAGCTGATCTATCCTGTTTTTGTACGCGAGGGAAAAGGGATTCGGGAAGAAATTCCTTCGATGCCCGGGCAGTACCGCTTCTCCCCAGACACGTTGGTCGAGGAACTGCAGTCCGTCAGGGAACTCTCGATTCCAGCCGTGATCCTTTTTGGAATTCCCGCTCAAGAGAAGAAAGACCCTGTGGGGAGTGCGGGTTATGCCCGAGATGGGGTCGTTTGCCAAGCCCTGGAGACGGCTCGAAAGAAGGTTCCCGATTTACTTTTGATCGCCGATGTGTGTCTCTGTGAATACACCGATCACGGACACTGTGGAATCGTCAAGGAAGGTCCTGTGGAGGGTCAGGGAATCGTCCACAACGATGAGACTTTGGAGATCCTGGCCCGAGCAGCGCTGGCTTATGCTCAGGCCGGTGCCCATGTGGTTGCCCCATCGGACATGATGGACGGCCGAGTTGGAGCCATTCGAGAAGCCTTGGATGAGGAGCAATTGGAACATGTTCCCATTCTTTCCTACGCGGCCAAGTATGCCTCCGCCTTTTACGGTCCTTTTCGAGAGGCTGCCGAATCTGTTCCCCGGTTCGGGGACCGGAAGAGCTACCAGATGGATCCGGCCAACTCTCGCGAAGCCTTAAAGGAAGTGGAACTCGATCTGGAGGAGGGTGCAGACATCGTTATGGTCAAGCCGGCTTTGCCCTATCTCGACGTCATTTTTCAGGTTCGCCAGATGACCACCGTCCCCTTAGCGGCTTATCAGGTGAGTGGAGAATATTCCTCCTTGTGTGCCGCCTTTTCCCAAAACTGGTTACAGCGGGAGGCCACTTTGATGGAGACCCTGCTGGCAATTCGCCGGGCTGGAGCCGATCTGATTCTCACCTACTTCGCCAAGGAAGCGGCCCAGATCCTCAAAAAGGGTTAGTTCTCGCCTTCCGGAAGGTTGTAGCGACCTCCGGAGCCCCGAAGGGGCGCCATGAAATAGCCAGGGGTGTAAGCCCCTGGAATGTAGTGAGGGTGGTTCCGGACTCAGATTGGCTAGTTGGTGCTTTGAGCGGTAACCTTCTCATAGGTTGCGGTGAGCAACTCGTCGACCGCCTCTTCCACCTTGTCCAGAGGCTGGTCCTTCACAGTGGCAATCTCGGAGACAACCAATTGCCGGGCACGGTCAAACATCTTCTTTTCGCGAAAGGAAAGACTTTTTTGAAAACTCAAGAAGAAGAGGTTCTTCAGGACCTCGGCGACCTCGAAAATCGATCCTGAGTTCATTCTCTCCACATTGTCTTTATAACGGTTTTTCCAGTCAGGATTGTGCTCGGCGAAATCCTCCTTGAGGATCTTGAAGAGCTTGCCCACCTGTCTTTTGTCGCAAAGTCTTCGAATCCCCACGCTTTCGACGTTGTTCGTCGGGATCATCACCGTGGAATTGTTGGACACGATCCTGAGCATATAAAACTCTGCCTGGAGACCTGCGATGTTCTTGGTACAAATATCCTCGATAATTCCAACACCCTGATTCGGGTAGATGACTTTTTCCCCAACTTTATATTCCATCCAGCCTCCCTGAGCGGTTAAAAAAGGTGAGCAATCTCCATTTTACGTGACCGCAGTTCTTTTGTCAAAGTCGCGATCCGTGCCAGGTGGAACTTCCGACTAGGTGGTAGGAATTTGTTTCCGTTCCAGGTTGGACAGATCGAAGGCCTCGTGGAGCGCACGGATCGCGCTATCTAATTGATCCTCCAGGATGATACAGGCGATCCGGATCTCCGATGAGCTGATTAGCTGGATATTGATCTCGTTGTCGGCCAGAGCCTGAAACATTCGTGCGGCTACGCCGGGATTGCTGGCCACCCCGGAGCCGATGACAGAGACCCTGGCGACGTGGGTATCCACTTGAATCTCTTGGGCTTCTACCTCCTTGGACACTCTTTGCAAAATCTCCTGGGAGTGTTGGGCATCCTCCTGAGAGATAATCAGTGAGAAGTCGTTGGTTTGATCGTGCCGAATTCCCTGGATGATCAGCTGAATGTGGACGTTGGCATCGGCCAAGGTTTTTGAGATCCTGGCGGCTACCCCGGGAATGTCCTTGACTCGCATCAGGGCTATGCGGGCAATTTCGGCATCACCTGTCACGCCGGTGATCGCTACTTTTTCCAAGAGTTCCTCCCTAACAACGGTTGTCCCTGGTCGATGGTGGAAGCTCGACCGTACCTCCAGGGGTATATCATACTTACTGGCAATTTCAACGCAGCGTGGGTGCAGGACGTGAGAACCGGAAGCTGCAAATTCCAACATCTCGTCGTAGCCAATAAATTCCAGGAGACGAGCGTCAGAGACAATCCGGGGACTGGCGGTAAAGACACCGTCCACATCCGTGTAAATCTCGCACACGGGAGATTTCAGTGCCGCAGCCAGAGCCGTCGCGGTGGTGTCGGATCCTCCGCGTCCCAAAGTGGTAATTTCCTGATCCGAAGTGATTCCCTGAAAGCCGGCGACGATAACGATGTTTCCTTCTTCCAGAAATTTGTAAATCTTGTCCGTGGCAATATTTTGAATCCGCGCACGAGAGAAATTCCCATCCGTCAAAATTCCGCATTGAGCTCCAGTCAGAGCGATGGCGTTGGCTCCCAGTTCATGGACAGCCATGGCGAGCAATGCGATGGACACCTGCTCGCCGGTGGTCAGCAGCATGTCGAGCTCTCTTGCCCGGGGTCTTGGGGTGATCTGTAAGGCCATACCCAGCAACTTATCGGTGGTCTTGGCCATGGCCGATACCACCACCAGTTGAGGTATTCCTTGCTGGTGCTCGGATGCCAAATCCTGAGCTACGGAACGAATGGACTCAACGGACCCGACGGAGGTGCCGCCATACTTCTTCACCTTGACGGGCAGGTCGATCATGCAGGCGCCCCTACGGGGAGAGCCTGCTGTCCCTCATACCATTCACGAAAGATTTTCAAATTGGGTCGTAGGGTCACATCGACTTCAAAGGGAGACTCGAAGACATCGAGGGTCTTGTATCCATTTCCGGTAATGGCCACCACGATGGTCTCCTCAGGATTGATGCGCTCTTGCCGGAGCAGTTTGATCGTTGCCGCCAGCGTGGTCCCGCCGGCGGGTTCCGTGAAGATCCCTTCTTTTTCCGCCAGCAATTCGATGGCCTCCAGGATCTCGCTGTCGGTGGCCATCTCTCCCCAACCACCCGACCGGCGGACTTCCTGAAGGACGTAAATCCCGTCTGCCGGGTTGCCAATGGCAATGGACTTGGCCAGGGTTTTGGGTTTCTCTGGATTGATGAAATCCAAGTCCTGGTGGAGCGATCGAACAATAGGGGCACAGCCCTCTGCCTGAGCACAATAGATCCGGCATTTTCCCTTCACCCATCCCAGGTCAGTGAACTCCTGAAAGGCCCTGGCAACCTTGGGCAGGAGCGTTCCGCCGGCAGTGGGCAGGATGAGATGGTCCGGAAGTCTCCAGCCCAGTTGCTCCGCAATTTCATAGCCCATCGTTTTGGCACCTTCGGTGTAGTAGGGTCTCAGATTGACGTTTACGAATCCCCACCCGTAATGGTCGCCAATCTCAGCGCACAGGCGGTTCACGTCGTCGTAATTTCCCTCCAGTGCCACCACCTTTGGCTTGCAGATGAGCGAGCCGCTGATCTTGGCCGCTTCAATGTCCTGGGGAATGAAAAGCAAGCAGGGGAAACCGGCCTGAGCGCAGTGGGCTGCAACTGCGTTGGCTAGATTTCCCGTTGAGGCACAGGAAAAAACGCTATAACCCAATTCGGCGCCTCGACTCAAAGCAACTGGAACCACCCGGTCCTTGTAAGAGAGAGTGGGGCGGTTCACGGAATCGTCCTTCAAATACAGTTCCTTGACCCCAAGATGCTCGGCCAGCCGTCTGGATCTCACCAGAGGGGTGTAGCCGGAATGGAAGCCGGAAATGGGCTCTCCAGTCACAGGAAGCAGCTCTCGATAGCGCCAGAGATTTTCTGGCCGCTGGCTGATGATTTTTGGATTCAAATGGGACTGGATTTTGGAGTAATCGTAGCGGACTTCCAGGGGACCAAAGCACTCCAGACAGACGAAGCTTCGATCGGCCGGATAGCAGGTTCCACACTCTTTGCACTCTAAACCTTTGAGGTAACTCATAGAGTTGTGCTCCTTTCTCTGAAACCGGCTTTCCGATCCCATTAGAGGTCAGGAGTGGGTAACCAGGTCCAAGCTGAAAAGAAAAAGCCCTTTCTGGCAAGAAAGGGCCTCGACAGTTTCGATGCCGAACTTATCTTCCAGATTGTCCTGTGGGAATTAGCACCAAGCCCATAGGGGCTGGTTGCTGTGGAATCAACGGGCCCGTTCCCTCCGCCACTCCTGATAAGTCCATGTGATAATACGACCGATTCAGTTATTCTGTCAAGGATGGAAAAGACGGTGAGGCCTTTCACAAAAAGGGTTTTGCAGACCCTTGACCGATATCAACTTCTTAAAGAGGGAGATCATACCCTGGTGGCGCTTTCGGGAGGTCCCGACTCTGTGGCGCTGCTCCTGGTCTTACAGGAGCTACGGGACAGGTTGTCACTGGAGCTATCCGCAGCCCACCTGAATCACCAGTTGAGGGGAGAAGAATCGGAGCAGGATGAGCAGTTTGTCTGCGACCTGTGCCGAAAACTCGCCATTCCCATCGAGGTCAGGCGCGTCGACACAGGGCATGCCGTGAGAGAAAGTGGTGAGAACCTGGAAAGTTGCGCACGCCGACTCCGCTACGATTTTCTCTTTGAGGTGGCCGGGAGGCAGGAGAGTCGAGTGGCAACAGGACATACGCTGAATGATCAGGCGGAAACCTTTTTGATGAAACTGGTTCGAGGATCTGGCCCGGCGGGTCTTTCCGGAATCTCTCCGCTACGCGTCAATTGGATGGGAACTCCCGGAACCTCCCTCTCCGTCACCGTGGTGAGACCGCTGCTGGGAACCTTGCGCCAGGATGTTCTGGACTACCTGGCGGATCAAAACCAGACTTACCGGATCGATTCGTCGAATCAAGATCTCAGTCTGGATCGAAATTGGGTCCGTCACCAGCTCATTCCCCTGTTGCAGGAGAGACTGAATCCGGCCCTGCTTGAGACTTTGCAAAGAAGCACCGAGCTGTTTGGAGAGGTCGAGGAGTTTTTGGGCCGGCAGGGGAAGGAGGCTTTCAATCGCTGCCGATCAGGAGGGGATCGAGGAACAAGGCTGCGCATCAGCGCGCTGGAAAATCTACCCGCCATTATTGCAAAGGAGGTCATTCGACGAGCCATAGCGACCTCAAAAGGGGATCTCCGCGACATCAACCTGAAGCACGTTGAGGAGGTTCTCCAGCTGAGTCGCATCACCAGTGGAAAGGAGATCCATTTACCGGGAGGGTTAAGGGTGCAGCGAGAATTCGAAGACTTGCGGTTTACCCTGGAGCCCCCGCCCGGCCCCTTTTCCTATCCCTTGAAGGTGCCTGGAGAAATCTACATCAAGGAAACGTCGAAATGTGTCGAGGCGCGAACGGGCCACGGGCGTAGAGAGGGAAAGAGAGAAAGAGAAAAAGAGAACAAAGGAGAGAGGAATAGAGAGGAATCTGTTTGGATCAAGTGGAGTGGGGAGAGCCTGACCGTTCGCAATCGCCGGCCGGGAGATATGTACCGTACTTCCTTGAAGTCCGGGGAAAAGAAACTGAAGGAATTGTTTCAAAAGGACCGAATTCCCAAGAGCCAACGAGACCGGTTGGTGGTGGTTGAAGGGGACAACGAGATTATCTGGGTGGAAGGATTCCCTGTTCAGCCGAAATATCGAGTTTCCCCGAGCGCTGCCCGAGCCTTGGAAATTCGGTTGCGTCATGAAACTTCCGGTGGGAAAGAGCCTCTAAAGGAACGAGGAAAGAAGGTGGAAAAATGAAACCCGTCGAAACCCAGACGCGTAAAAGGATTAGGGGAAGCCGGCGCGGTTTGCCCATTTGGATATCGGGAGCTGAATAGCCTATAATAGAAGAGTTAAAGCGTTGAGACGGGCAAAATCTCGGCTTCCGTCGGAAGGTCATAGGCGTTGAATACCACAGCGAAAAACGTTTTTCTCTGGATTGTTATTATTGTTGCCGTAGTCGTGCTGTGGAATTTTCTCAACACGGTGCGCAGCGGAAACGTTGACGAGGTGAACTACTCTGAATTCACCTCTATGGTCAAAAACGACAAAATTAGAAGTTATCCCACCTCTCCCGTCACCTTGAGCGGAAATGAAGTCGAAGGTAAATACCTCGATTCTGTCACTGACACAGAGCGTAAGTTCCGGGTCATCATTCCCAAGGGATCCGAAGAGACCATTGCCAATACCCTGAATGAAAAGGGCATCATCGTTAAAGTCAACGATGATGACCAGAATTCTTTCGTTTATATGCTCCTGACCTCCTGGTTTCCCATTATTCTGTTCGTGGGCTTCTGGATTTTTCTCATGCGCCAAATGCAAAGCGGTGGGAACAAGGCGCTTTCCTTTGGGAAGAGCCGGGCCAAGCTATCGACCAACCACCAGAAGAAGGTGACCTTCAAGGATGTGGCTGGTGTCGAGGAAGCGAAGGAGGAACTTCAGGAAATCATTGAGTTCCTGAAAGAACCTCAGAAATTCCAGAAGCTGGGTGGACGAATCCCCAAGGGCGTACTCCTGATGGGTCCTCCCGGGACGGGGAAGACTCTTTTGGCCCGGGCCATCGCAGGAGAAGCCAGCGTTCCCTTTTTCAGCATCAGCGGATCTGATTTTGTTGAGATGTTCGTCGGCGTGGGGGCGAGCCGGGTTAGAGACCTTTTTGAGCAAGGGAAGAAGAATGCACCCTGCATCATCTTTATTGATGAAATTGACGCCGTTGGACGGCATCGTGGTGCCGGTTTGGGGGGAGGGCACGACGAACGAGAACAGACCCTGAATCAGTTGCTGGTTGAAATGGACGGGTTCGAATCCAACGAGGGAGTGATTCTCATTGCTGCGACCAACCGTCCCGATGTACTGGATCCTGCTCTTATGCGCCCAGGTCGTTTCGATCGTGAAGTTGTGGTGACGTTGCCCGATATCAAAGGAAGGGAAGGCATTATCAAGGTCCACACTCGACGGATTCCGTTTGCAAAGGACGTGGACATCTCGATTCTTGCTCGAGGGACTCCGGGAATGTCCGGAGCCCAGCTGGCCAATCTGGTCAATGAGGCCGCACTGAATGCGGCTAGATTCGACCGCAAGTCAGTGGCCATGGCGGACTTTGAAGAGGCCAAAGACAAGGTGTTGATGGGCAAAGAGCGTAAATCCATGATCATGAGTGACGAGGAGAAGCGCAATACCGCCTACCATGAGGCGGGTCATGCGCTTGCGGCTCATCTGCTTCCTGACGCAGATCCGCTGCACAAAGTCACCATTATCCCTCGGGGAAGGGCCTTGGGTGTGACCATGCAGCTCCCCGAGGAAGATAAGTACAGCTACACCAGGGAATATATGGAAGCTTCCCTGACGATTCTGCTGGCAGGGCGAGTTGCGGAAGAACTCGTTCTTGGAAGCTGCACAACAGGTGCCTCCAATGATCTGGAACGGGTAACGGAACGAGCCCGTAAGATGGTTTGTGAGTGGGGCATGAGCGAAGAAATAGGACCCTTGAGCTACGGTAAGAAGGAAGAACAGATTTTCCTGGGCAGGGAAATCGCACAGCACCAGGATTACAGTGAAAACACTGCGATGCAGATTGACAAGGAAGTCAAGAAGGTTGTGCTGGCGGCTTACGCCGAGGCCAGAAAGCTTTTGGAAGAAAACCGGGACGCCCTGATTCTAGTGGCGGAAGCCTTGTTGGAGTACGAAACCCTGGATGGGAATGAAGTCAAAGCAGTCATCAAGGGCGAAAAGATCCACCGGGAACTCGAAGTGGAGCCTCCTGATGCACCAGAACCTGAGCAGGAGGAGAAGGAGCAGGAAAAGTCGCTGCCGTCTCTGGTCAATCCTGACGAGCGCCCAGCCCCCGCGTGAGCAAGGATACTCTTACTTTTTCATCGTGGCCCAGTGGCACGATTGGCTCCGATGTGTCCATGTCCAGAAGAGCCTATGTTCTGCGGGCCCGCGATAAAAAACTGGAACTTGGAAGACGCACCCGGGTCATGGGAGTCGTCAATATTACCCCCGACTCCTTCTTCGATGGGGGCCGTTGTTTCGAGCGTTCAAAAGCAGTGGAATGTTGTCTGCAGTTGGTCGAGAGTGGTGCCGATATTATCGATCTGGGCGGGGAATCCTCCCGACCTGGCGCTGAGCCGATATCTGTCCAGGAAGAACTGGAACGGGTTTTACCGGTACTACAGGAGGTTCGTAAACAGGTGCCGGTACTCATTTCGGTGGATACCTGCAAATCTGCGGTGGCACGTGAGGCACTCAAAGAAGGAGCAGATATTGTCAACGACATCAGCGCCTTTCGTCTGGATCCGGAAATGCCGCGGGTGGTCAAGGAGTGGGATGCAGCGGTGGTGCTGATGCATATGCGTGGAACCCCTCAGATCATGCAGGAACTCCCTCCCAGTGAGGATATCCTGGAAGAGGTTCAGACGGATTTGCAGGCAGCGGTTTCGAAGGCCTCCGAAAACGGCATTCCGGAGGAGAGCATCATCATCGATCCAGGTATTGGTTTCGGCAAAACGGTTGAAGATAACTGCAGGATCTTGAACCGGTTATCCTTTCTCGAGACCTTTGATTTGCCGGTGCTGGTCGGAACTTCTCGAAAGAGTTTCCTGGGCGGTATTTTGGATATCCCTGCTCAAGATCGAATCTGGGGTAGTGCGGCCTCTGTGGCCGTTGCCATCATGCGGGGAGCCCACATCGTGAGATTGCATGATGTGGCAGAGATGAACCAGGTTGCCCAAATCACGGACGCCATCCTGACGGAGAGTCGTTTGCAATAATGGCCGATTTTCAACTCCAGATCTGGGATATCATCGATATACTGGTGATTGCCTTCATTCTCTATCAGGTCCTGCTCCTGATCAAGGGCACCCGAGGATGGCAAATGACGCTGGGGATTACCTCCCTGTTTTTCTTCTACTACCTGAGCCGGTTCATGGAATTGAGGACCATCGAATGGTTGTTGGCCAATTTCTTCACCTACTTTATCTTTGCCCTGATTGTCATTTTTCAGTCAGAGATACGAAGGGGACTGGCGCAAATAGGAAGGGGACGTTTCATCCTGAGACTCACGGGTAAAAAACCTGAGAAACAGTTTGACGAGATCATACTGGCTGCCACCACTCTCTCCAGCCAGAGAATAGGAGCGCTGATCGTTATCGAGAGAGAGATTGGACTGAAAAATTACATCGAAAGCGGGATTAAGCTGGATGCCTTTTTGACCTACGATCTTCTGGTCACGATTTTCAATCCCAAGACCCCTCTGCACGACGGGGCGGTCATCCTACAGGAGAACCGGATCAGTGCGGCCGCATGCTTTTTACCCCTGACTCTAGATCCCTACTTGAGTAAGGAATTGGGGACTCGGCACCGCGCTGCTATCGGGATTACCGAGGAAACCGATGCTGTGGCTGTCGTTGTTTCTGAAGAAACCGGTAAAACCTCGGTTGTCTTTGGTGGAGAAATCGTGCGCAACCTGGATGGCCCTCGATTGCTCAAGGTTTTGCAGAAAACGATGGAGGGTCAGGCCCAAGCCCTCAACTTTAAAACCCAGGGGCAAAAGGAAGCAGAACAGCGAGAACAGGCAGTATGAATATTCTGCGGGAGTTTCTCTTCAACAATATTGGGCTCAAAGCGATCTCTCTTTTGCTTGCCTTACTGCTCTGGTTGCAGGTTGCCGGCCAGCAGACAGTCCAGCAGAAACTTGATCTTCCCGTCGTCTTTGTGAATATGGCCCCCGAAATGGAAATTTCCAACGACTATGTAAGACGAGTGGATGTGGTTCTGAGTTCCCGGCGAGGCACTTCCAACTTCGAAGACGGAAGTCTGACCGTCAAAATAGACCTCAGAGGATCAACCCCCGGAGCCGAAAAGTCGTATCCTTTAACTGCAGACAACATCTCAGACAGGCCTTCTGGTGTGGAAGTCGTGAGTATCTCTCCGACCAGCATCCGCCTGCTGTTGGAAAATACGATACGAAAGAGTATCGAGGTCGTGCCTGAACTGGTGGGTGAGCCTGCTGAAGGATTTCAGGTCACCAAGGTGACTGCTCCTTGGGTGACCATTATTGGTCCCCAATCGCGGGTCCAGGAAGTCTCTGAGGCTCAAACCGAACCCATTGGGATAACGGGATTGTCTTCGACCTTGGTGAGCAACGTGGCAGTGGATATCGGTGAAGTTGCTCTGCGTATGGAACCGGCCTCGGTGGATATTGTCGTCACTATTGAAGAGGAAAGACGGAAAGTGCAAGTTCGCAGAATTCCCATCGAGTTGCTTCCGGAGGGCATTGAAGCGACGCTGATGACCCGGCGGGTGGAGGTCGTTGGGACCGTGCCCCTCTCGTTTTCCGGAGAGCTCACGGTGCAGGATTTTCAGGCTACGGTGAACGTTGAGACATTGGAGCCGCGACAAGAGTCATACGAATTGGCCCCACAAATTACCTTAAGATCTGACGAGTATGTAGGCACTTTCCGAATACAATCGGTGATTCCAGACACCATTAAGGTAAGAAGAGTCAGGTGACATGCGTGAGCTGTTCGGGACCGATGGTGTTCGCGGAATCGCCGGCGAATATCCGCTGGATCTCTCCACCCTTTACAAATTAGGCAAGGCCGTCGTTCGCTCCGGCAAACGGAGCATCCTGATTGGCAGAGATACTCGTGCCAGTGGGCTCTGGATCGAGAATGTCCTGCAACAAGCTATCGTCTGGCAGGGAGGGATGGTCACTCTGGCCGATGTGATCACAACGCCTGGGGTGGCCATTCTTTCCCGCGATGTTCCTTTTGATGCGGGAATTGTTATATCCGCGTCACACAACCCTTACCAAGACAACGGAATAAAGATCTTCTCCAGCAGCGGAATCAAACTGACGGACGAAGAAGAAGAGTGGATCGAAGAGGAAGTGGCCGGAGATTCGAATTCCGATCCTCTTCCACTGATTGCCAAAGATCGGAACCAGGAAGAGATCATTACCTTTAATCGCGAGTTGGTAGGACGCTACATTGATTTTTTGCGGAGTGTCTCATCGGTGGGTGTTCTCAAGTCTCTGAAAATCGTTTTGGATTGTGCCCATGGTGCAGCGTTTCACATTGCTCCTCAAGTGTTTCGAGAGTTGGGAGCCGAGGTGGTGGTCCTAAACGCCGAACCCAATGGTCGGAATATCAATCACGACTGTGGAGCTGTTTACCCCCAAGGGATGGCTCAGGCCGTGGTCGATTCTCAGGCTTCCTTGGGTGTGGCCTTTGATGGAGATTGTGATCGAGCCATTTTCTGTGATGCAAAGGGCAATCTTTTGGACGGGGATTACACTCTCTTTATCCTGGCACGATTTTTTCAACAGAGGGGACAATTGGAGTCCGGATGTGTGGTTTCTACGGTGATGGCCAATAAAGGCTTGGAAGTAGCGCTAAAGAAGGAAAGGATACGGATGTTGCGCACCCAGGTTGGAGATCGCTATGTCCTGGGAGAAATGCTTCGAGGAAACCACGCTCTGGGAGGTGAGCAGTCCGGCCACCTGATCATGAGGGCCAACAGCTTAGTGGGAGACGGAATCCTGAGTGCTTTGAAGATGAGCCAGATTCTGTTGGAGGAGGGCGGATCCTTGGATGACCTGGCTCGCGGGTTTGAAAAGTTTCCACAGATTCTGATCAATGTTCGGGTCAGGAAGAAGCGTGACTACTCGAAGATTGCCGAGATTCAGAAGGAAATTGAAGCGGCCAGTAAAAACCTCGGGGAGAGAGGACGAGTTGTGATTCGCTACTCAGGTACCGAACCACTGGTAAGAATCATGTTGGAGGGAGAAAAAGAGACAGAAATCAAGAAATATGCGGAGACGATTGCGGCGCGGTTTCAGGAGAAGCTGGGGTAAGCACAGACCGCCGACCTGGGGACAGGCCCAGAATTCTGGCGGAAACCCTTGAATTTAAAGGAGAATTCTTGGGGCTGGCACCAAACTACCACACCCCGCTTCGCAACAAGAACCTATGTATACTCGTCTGTCGTGTGTTGTCAGTCGTCTGTTGTCAGCGGTCAGCGGTCTGTGGTCTGCCGCCCGGAGTCAGGAGGTCAGGTGGTCAGGTGGTCAGCCGGTTAGGAGATTAGTGTGGAAACTTCTCGGGCGAAGATCAAATCTCGGCAGGAGCTCAAGGGGATTTTGGAGCAACTGAAAGCCGATGGGAAGAAGATCGTTTTTACCAACGGGTGCTTCGATCTTCTCCATCCTGGCCACGTGCATTATTTGGAGAAAGCGAAGGCCCAGGGAGATGTTCTGGTGGTGGCTCTAAACACCGATCCTTCGGTAAGAAAAATCAAAGGCCAGGACCGGCCTGTGCTGGGTGAAGAGGACCGCTGCGAGATCATCAGTGCACTGGGTTGTGTCGATTTTGTAACAACTTTTGAGGAAGAGACTCCTCAAACTATTATCGAAGAACTGATCCCGCAAGTCCTGATCAAGGGCGGTGATTGGCCCATCAATCAAATTGTGGGCCGGAAGATTGTGGAATCAAACGGTGGAAGGGTTATTTCAGTAGATTTTGAAAGAGAATTCTCTACATCAGACATCATTGACCGAATTCGAAGATCAGGAAAGTAGCCGGCGTCCCGCCAATGCTAGCGAGATCTTTCGAAAGCTGGCTGGAAAGCTGAAGGGGTTTCGTCTGCTGGAAGGCCTTCATGGGCCGGATTCTGCCTTCCTCTTCTCGGCACTCTCTCGGCAGTCGCCGGCTCCCTGTCTGTGGTTGTGTCTCAATAATCGCCAGGCCGAAAAGATCGCTGAGAACCTGCGCTTCTTTTTGCCACAGGGAAATGAAGATCAGGTTTTGGTCCTTCCCGGGTCAGAAGCAAATCCCTATCGCGGCCTGTCGCCCCATCCGGAGATCGCCGCCAAAAGAGCCCTCGCTTTGTGGAGGCTTCTGAAAAATCATTCTGGATTCCTTGTGACCACCCTCGCTTCCATACTCACTCGGTTGCCGTCGCCAGCTGATTTTCAGAGTCATTGCATTTCTCTTGAAGTAGGTCGTTTCCTGCCCCTGAATCACCTGATACAGGGACTGCAGGACACCGGTTATGTGCGGGAAGATCCGGTGAGTGAGGTGGGCGAGTATTCCATTCGAGGTGGGATCGTCGATATCTTTTCCTCAGCCCATGAAAATCCGGTTCGAATTGAGTTTTTCGGAGACCAGATTGAGTCGATGCGCGAATTCGATCCCAGCACTCAGCGATCCATTGGGCTTATTCCCTCCTGCCAGGTGGTGCCCATGCGCGAGATGATCTTGACCGAACGTGAAATTGCGCAATGGCACAAGGAAGCTCCTGAACATTGGAATGAGGTGCGCTTTGCAGAGGCTCTGCAGGAGAAGTTCCAGTTTACTGAAAACCGCGAGTTGTTCAACGGCTTTGAATATGTGTTTCCGCTGGTGGTCGATACCGAACATCATCTGTTGGAGTTTCTTCCCGGATCGCAAGATTTGCGGGTGGTGATTCCAGATGGACAGGGTTTTCTGGAGGAACTCGATCGATTGAGCTCCAGCCACCAGGAAGCCTTTCAAGAGCAACATAGCAAGGGGGAGCTTGTTTTGCCTCCCCAGCGATTGTTTTTCGGCAAGAAATGGCTGGAGGAAGTACTGGAGGAGCGTCAAGCAGTCTTTATCGAACAACTGTCGGACAAGCCGCATGAGGTTTGCCGTTTCGATTTTCAGGTGGAACGCAAGTATAAGGGCCGAATCCAGGACATCCTGACCGATCTCAGTCGATGGCAGGACTCCCATGAACGAGTTGTTTTTGTCATGAGTTCACAAGGTATGGCGGAACGTGTCGCTCACCTCTTGGAAGAATATGGAGTGGTCAGCCACTTTGTGCAAAAGGGAATCGATGAAGCGCTCGCTCACCCCTTGTCCGTTATGCAAGGGAAACTCTCAGAGGGTTTCTATTCACCCAGCCTGGGACTGCATATCCTCACTCAGGAGAATTTCTTCGAGGAAAGCCAACTGAGGGCCGCCAGAAAGCCGGCTCATCCCGAGATCGCCGCCCAGTTTCTTTCCGATTTCCGAGACCTCAAAAAAGGGGACTATGTTGTTCACATTGATCACGGAATTGGAGTGTTTTTGGGTCTGGAGCGGATCGGGGTGGGGGAAGAGCTCAAGGAATTTGTGGTGTTGTCCTATCGCAACAGCGCCAAGTTGTACGTCCCCATCGATCGCCTGGGCCTGATCCAAAAGTACAGTGGAGCGGGTGGAACAGCACCTAAAATCGACCGGCTGGGAGGAGCGTCCTGGGAAAAGACCAAGCGACGCATCAAGAAGTCCATGCGGGACCTGGCCGAGGACCTGCTCAAGCTCTATGCCCGTCGGGAGATGGAGAAGGGATATGCTTTTTCAACCGATGATTCCTTGAGCAAGGAATTTGAGGAAGCGTTTGAATATGAGGAAACTCCTGACCAGTTGGCGGCCATTCAGAATGTCAAACAGGACATGGAAGCAGAGCGGCCGATGGATCGGTTGATTTGCGGTGATGTGGGTTATGGAAAAACGGAGGTGGCGATGCGAGCGGCTTTCAAAGCCGTCAATGACAGCAAACAAGTGGCTGTTCTTGCTCCCACCACAGTCCTGGCCTTCCAGCACTACAATACCTT
>JACZQQ010000069.1 GCA_022545645.1 Acidobacteriota bacterium
CCGCTAAGTGGCCTCCCCTAATTTCTATCACAACCTTTCCATTAAGTCGTAGCGGGTGGGATATTCTGATTGAGGTGGAAGAAATTCGAGGGGTCATGCTTCGTTTTCAAGGCCACCAACCGTTCGTAGTTGGGCCCATAAGCCTCCCGTATCCGCTGGTCACCCTCTTCCAGGTAATCCTCCAGGGCATTCACGTACACCGCCTGTTCGACAAACGGCAGCATTTCCTGCCAGCATTCCTGCGCCCACCGCTTCATCTTTTCGATGTCGGCTGGTTCTTCCGTTGCTGGATGGACGCCAAACACGTAGTGTTCATAACGATGTGGGAAAGCCGTATCGCTCTCAGGAACGCGGCTGGCAGCGCCATGCAGTCGTTGGAAGTAGATGCAAGACAGCGGCGTGGGCATGGCCCGGGCATACTCCACGAGGGTTTCAATCGCCTCGTCGCTCAGATCGCAGATGTTGCTCGATTTGTTGTAATAAAGGCGTCCGGGTGCCCAAGCCTCGTCGAACAAGGTCTGCATCTGAACGTAGGACCGGGGCTCGATGAGGTCAGCCAGAGGAGAGGAAAAAGTCCTGAGTGGCTTCAGCGCCTTTTCAGCTTCGTCGAGCGGCCCAGAGTAGCAAGCTGCGACTGCGACCGCGGGACTCCCGTCCGGGGTAGCCAAAAGGAGACCAATGGTGGACAGCTGATCCGGTGCTGTGCTCGAGAACTCGTGGAAGAAGCGCAGAAATTTCCTTGCCTCGCTCAACGGGTATATCACCATTCCGCCTAGCACCGGTCCCACCGGGTGGAGCCGGTACTCGAAGGACGTGACAATCCCCAAATTGGCCCCGGCGCCCCGCATACCCCAGAAAAGATCCGTGTTTTCCTCGGTGTTCGCGGTGACCAGCCGGCCATCGGCCGTAACGACATCTACCGCGAGCAAGTTGTCGCAGGCGAGGCCAAACTTTCCCCCTAGCCACCCGTTGCCACCGCCAAGGGTCAGGCCTGCAATCCCGGTGTCGGTGTTTACCCCGAGCGTGGTGGCCAAGCCGAAAGCCTGTGTCTCATGATCGAACTCACCCAGCTTCAGCCCGGCCTCAGCCCGCGCTGTCCGTCGCACCGGATCGACGCGGATGCCTTTCATGCACGACAAATCAATCATCAGGCCGTTGTCGCAGACCGACTTGCCCGCGTAGTTGTGCCCGCCACCACGTACGGACACAAGTAGACCATGTTCTCGGGCAAACTGCACACACTGGATGACATCGGCTACCCCGGTGCAGCGCGCAATCAGCGCCGGATGCTTGTCAACCATCCGGTTCCAAACCATCCGAGCTTCATCGTAGCCGTCGTCGCCTGGACGAAGTACTTCGCCTCGCAAGCTGGCCTGGAATTTTTCTATGCTGGCTTCCTCCAGGGTCGTTCCCGTCGAATTCATCACTGCTCGAGCGGTCATGGTGCACTTCCTTTGCTTTTGAATGGAAAGAGTGGATTCTTTCCAGAAGATCAATCAGCTGTTTCAACTCTTTTGTCTTGAGCATCGAGAGACTCTTGTCATCCCACCCGTCGGTGGCCTGATCCAAAGGACTGAGGAGCTCAAGGCCCGGTTGCGTTATTTTGCAAAAGACCTGTCGCCGATCACTGGTAGAGCGCTTTCTTTTTAACAAGCCGCGCTCCTCTAACTGATCGATGAATCGAGTAATACCGGGCGACTTCTCTATCAGGCGAGCAGCAATCTCTCGGGTTGGCAAGCCCTTTTGGCCTGCTCCACGCAGAATCCTCAGGACGTTGTATTGCTGTGGGGTAACGGTGCCCTGTTCGACCAGCGCGGCCCAACTCCTGCGTAAGACGTCACTCGTGATCAGGAGGCCTACAGCAGCTTCGGCGCTCAACGAGCGAAACGGCTTCTTTTGCTTGATTTCATTCTGGAAAAAGCTCTGTTCTCGTGACATGAAATTTATATTACGTGTAATTTAATTACATGTAAAATAAATGATCCATCCGTAGGCAACATCACCTCTATTTGCTACAGTTGCCATCATGCGTACTCAAGTGGATGTGACCAGCAAATCGGTTCGAGATCTGCTCGAACGAAGTGAAGAGCACCGCCTTGTCGATGTTCTGGGCAATCTGCGTCCGGGTGATATTTCCAGCATCATGATGGAACTCAATGAGAAAGAGCAAAGCTCTGTTTTTTCCATTCTGGTGCAACACGACCGGAGGTTGGCGGCTGAAACACTCAAGGTCCTCGGAGTGGAGCCGGGTCTGGATCTTTTGAATCAAATCTCCAGCGAGGAGATCAGCAAGGTCCTCCAGGAATTGGAGACCGATTCAGCCACCGTCTTCGTTTCGGCCCTGCCCGAGGAGAACGCCCAGGAAGTTCTGGAGCAAATGGACGTGGAGGAGTCCGCGGAAGTTCAGCACCTCCTCCAATATGAAGAGGACACCGCCGGGCGCATCATGACGCCCAGTGTGTTTGCTCTTTTTGAGGACCTCTCCGTCAGCGAAGCCATCCATACCATTCAGACCGCCAAGGAACTGGAGGTGATTTTCTACCTGTACGTTGTCGATGAGCGAAATCACCTGGTCGGTGTGGTTTCGGTGCGTGAGCTTCTGATCGCTCCACCCAGCACGCCCCTCAAGAAGATCATGACCACCGATGTCATTTCCGTGGCCACCGAAACGGATCAGGAAGAGGTGGCCCGCGAGGTGGCTCTCTACGATCTGCTGGCCATTCCGGTGGTGGATCAGGAGAACAAGCTGGTGGGGGTGGTTACGGTGGATGACGTCATCGACGTCATCAAGGAGGAAGCGTCGGAAGATATCTTCTATCTGGCCGGCGTTGAGGGCCACGATCATCTCCATACTCCTCCTATGACCTCTGTGAGGAGACGACTTCCCTGGCTGGTGGTGAACCTGGGGACCGCGATGTTAGCGGCCACCGTTGTGGCTTACTATGAACCAACCATCGCCCAGTTTTCCTTTCTGGCCGTGTTTTTGCCCGTGGTTGCCGGTATGGGCGGGAACTCCGGAACCCAAACCCTGACGGTGATTGTCAGAGGGCTGGCTTTGGGAGAAATCAGTTGGGAAAGTGGCAAATCGATCCTCTCGAAAGAGATTGTGGTGGGTCTGAACAACGGCATTATTACCGGCATTTTGGCCGGCCTTGTGGCCTACCTCTGGAAGGGCAGTTATGTGCTGGGCATGGTCCTTGGTGGAGCCATGATCATTAACGTGGCCCTAGCCGGGGTGGTGGCGACTCTGGTCCCGCTAATCTTAAGAAGGATGAATGTCGATCCCGCCATCGCTTCCGGTATTTTCGTGACCACGTTTACCGATGCGGTGGGATTTCTCTCTTTCTTGGGACTGGCTACCTATTTCCTCCAGTATCTTCCCGTCTCATGAGTGGGTACCAGTCCGAGGCTTTGACCCTCAGGACTTATCCTTATGCCGAATCCCATAAGATTGCTGTTTTCCTCACCCGGAACTTTGGAAAGGTTCGAGGGGTCGCCTATGGAGCTCAAAAAGCAAAAGGCCGGTTCAGCGGTGCTCTGGAGCCCCTGACCCACGTGCGATTGACCTTTTCCCGGAAAGAAAATCAGGAATTGGCATCGCTTAAAAATTGTGAGATTTTGCAGGTATTTCCAGCCTATCAGTTGAGCTTGGAAGTGAACCTCCACTTCAGCTATTTTGCCGAGCTGCTGGTGGAATTCTCAAGAGAAGAGGAAGAGAGCGAATTGCTCTTTCGTCTGAGCCTGGCCGTTCTGGAAGCGACTCAAAAGATATCCATCGATCGGGTGGCCCGCTATTTTGAACTCTGGCTTTTGAAACTGGAAGGCGTCTTACCCTCACTTGAGGCAAAACTTCCCTCTACGTTGGCCGAGAAGGTATACGCTATGATGAAAATTCCTGCAGCGGAACTGGATACGGTTCAGCTTTCAGGGGAGGAAAATCGGAGATTAGAAAGTCTGAGCAGTCAGTTGATAGAATACCACCTGGAAAAACGGTTGAAGACGAAAAAAATGCTCAAGGAGCTCTTGTAAGGACCGCCTAGGATGAAGACGTTTCAGGAGATTACTCACAATTTACTGGAGTACTGGATGCACTACGGATGTATCATTCAGCAGCCCTACGATGTTGAGGTGGGGGCGGGGACGATGCATCCGGAGACCTTCTTTCGGGTTTTGGGATCGCAACCTTACAAGGTCGCCTACGTTCAGCCTTCGCGCCGGCCTACGGATGGCCGGTATGGAGAAAATCCCAATCGGGTCTATCGTCACTATCAGCTCCAGGTGATCCTAAAGCCTTCTCCTGATGATGTTCAGGACATCTATCTGGAGAGCTTGAGGAAGCTGGGAATTCCTCTGGAGCAGCACGATCTGCGCTTTGAAGAGGACAACTGGGAAGCCCCCACGCTAGGGGCCTGGGGGATTGGCTGGCAAGTTCTCCTGGATGGAATGGAAATCACCCAGTTCACCTATTTCCAGCAGACGGGAGGGCTGGATCTCATGCCCATCTCCGCGGAGCTCACTTATGGTCTGGAGCGGATTGCCACCTTTCTGGCCGACAAGGAAAGCGTTTTTGATCTGCCCTGGAACCGGGAACTGACCTATGGTCAGGTCAAGCAACGCGAAGAATTTGAGTTTTCGAAATACAGTTTTGAAGTTGCTGACACAGGATTGCTTTTTGAGCTGTTTGATCTTTACGAGAAGGAAAGTCTCCGTTGTTTGGAAGAGGACTGTGTCCTTCCCGCCTATGATTACTGCTTGAAGTGTTCTCACACCTTTAACCTGTTAGACAGTCGTGGAGCGATTAGTGTAACTCAGCGAGTTGGAATCATCGGTCGAGTGCGTTCCCTGGCTTTGAAGATCGCCAAGCAGTATGTCCAAGAGCGAGAAGAAAAAGAAGAACAAATTTCTGTTTGAATTGGGTCTGGAGGAGATTCCGGCCGACATGATCTCCCCGGCTCTGGGGCAGATGTGTCAAGGCTTCGAAAAACGGCTCGAAGAGGCCTGCATCGACTATGGATCGATCAGGCCATTCGCCTCTCCTCGCCGCCTGGCTTTCCTGGTGGAGGACCTCCCCGATCACCAGCCTGAGCGAGAAGAAGTGGTCTTGGGTCCTTCCCAGTCCGTTGCCTACGACGAACAGAAGAAACCCACTCGGGCCGTGGAAGGTTTTGCCCGCAAGGGGGGTGTGGCGGTCGCGGATCTGGAGTTGATGGAAACCCCCAAAGGCAATTATGTGGGTTATCGAAAGAAAATCCCGGGCAAATCGCTATCCGAAGTCCTCCAGGAGGTTCTCCCCCAGGTCCTGACCTCGATCTCCTGGCCCAAGAATATGTACTGGCGGGAGAGCCGTTTTCGATTCATTCGCCCCCTTCGATGGTATCTTGCCCTTTTGAATGACGAGGTTCTTCCTTTTGAGTTCGAGGGCCTTAAGGCGGGCAACACGACACGGGGACACCGTTTCTTGGGGGCGCCTGACATCCAGGTGCTGCAAGTCGACGATTACCTGGACCAGTTGCGGCAAAACTATGTCCTGGCCGATATCGAGGAAAGAAGAGCCAAGATCGCCGCTGAAATAGAAGAGGTGACTCCCAAGGGTCTTCACATTTCTTCGGACCCTCATTTGCTGGAAACCGTGGTTCACCTCAACGAGTATCCCACCTTGATCTGTGGGAGCTTCAGTGAAGAGTTTCTGAAGCTTCCCCAGGAAGTCCTGACCACCGTGATGCGCCACCATCAAAAGTATTTCTCTGTGGTCAACGAGGAAGAAGAGATTCAATCCTATTTCTTGACGGTGATAAACACCAGTGGGGACCCGGAGGGAAAGATTCAAAAGGGGCATGAGAAGGTTTTGAGGGCCCGGCTCGAAGATTCCGCATTCTTTTGGAAGGCCGATCGGAAAAGACGGCTGGAGGAAAGGGTGGAGGACCTGGACCTCATCCTCTTTCAGGAAAAACTGGGGACCTACCGGGCCAAAACGGAGCGTCTTCGGACCTTCTGCTCCGGATTGTCAGAAGATCCCCATCTCGATACGGCGGCCCTGCTGTGCAAGACCGATCTCACCAGTGACATGGTGCGGGAATTCGCCGGACTTCAAGGAGTCATGGGCGGATTGTATGCCCGGGAGGATGGCTATCCCGAAGAAGTTTGGAAGGCCATTTACGAACACTACCAGCCGGTGTCTCTGGAAGATGCCTCTCCCTCGACACCCTTGGGAGCCCTTCTGTCGATCGCCGACAAACTGGATACCGTTGTGGGTTGCTTTGCCATCGATATCGTCCCCACAGGCTCGAGCGATCCCTTTGCCTTGCGGCGACAGGCTCAAGGTCTGGTGAAAGTTCTGTTGGATCATCAGCTGGATTATTCCTTGAGCCATTTGGTGGAGTTGGCAGAGAAGAACTTCCCGGCGGAAACGAAGGACAAGGAGGTTCGTGAGCAGGTCCTGAATTTCCTGAAGGGGCGTGTGCGCTACATTTTCCAGGAGAAGGGAATCCCCTACGACGTCTTGAATGCGGTTCTGGCGGTGGAAATTCATGGGGTTTACGATGCCTACCAGAGGGCTCAGTCTCTAGCCGGAATCAGGACGGACAAGGATTTTGAGGCTTTGGCCATGGCCTACAAGAGGACCAAGAATATTCTCTCCAAGCAATCCATCGAGCTGTCAGCGGTCAGCCAGGAAAGTCTGATCGATCCTGAGGAGCGTGCCCTTTTCCGTGCCTATTCGGAAATCAAACCAAAGGTGGACAATAATCTCGAAAACGGTGATTATGTTGCTGCCCTGAAACAAATAGCGGGGTTGAGGAAGACGGTGGATCAGTTTTTTGACAAAGTTTTGGTGATGACCGAGGAAAAGAAGTTGCGTCAAAATCGTTTGCGCCTATTGCATGATATTTCACAGCTCTTCTTGAGAATTGCGGACATCTCGGAAATTGTGCAGGAGAATTAAGGATGAGTGAAAAGAAATTTAAGATTGCGGCTCCCACAGGGAAACTGGGGGTGTTGTTGATTGGTCTTGGAGCGGTGAGTACCACCTTTATCGCTGGAGTCGAAGCCATTAAGAAGGGTTCTGGGGAACCGATTGGTTCCCTTACCCAGATGGGCACGGTCCGCTTGGGTAAACGAACCGAAAAGAGGGTTCCCAAGATTGCCGATTTTATTCCCCTGGCGGGACTGAATGATCTTGTTTTTGGCGCCTGGGATATTTTTGAGGACGATGCCTTCGCCGCTGCCACCAACTCAGGTGTGCTGGAAGCCAGTTTGTTGCAGGAGGTCAAAACCGAGTTGGAGGCCATCCGGCCCATGAAAGCTGTTTTTGATCCTCGCTATGTGAAGAGACTGCACGGCACCCACCTCAAGGAGGGGAAGACGAAATGGGATCTGGCTCAGCAGTTGGTGGATGAGATTCAGCAGTTTCAAAAGGAGAAACACTTGGACCGAATGGTCATGATTTGGTGCGGCAGCACAGAGGTGTTTATCGAGCGGCAGGAAGTTCACCAGTCTGTAGAGAAGCTGGAGGCTGGGTTGAAGAGCAACGATGAGAACATTCCTTCCAGCATGATCTATGCTTATGCGGCCCTGCAGTTGGGAATCCCCTTCGCCAATGGAGCCCCCAATTTAACCGTCGATATCCCGGCTTTCGCCCAGCTGGCGGAAGCGAATCGAGTGCCTGTTTGCGGCAAGGACTTCAAAACGGGACAGACCCTCATGAAGACCATTCTGGCACCGGGGCTAAAAGCCCGACTCTTGGGACTCTCGGGTTGGTTTTCGACCAATATTCTGGGCAATAGAGATGGTGAAGTGCTGGATGATCCCGAATCCTTCAAGACCAAGGAAGAGAGCAAATTGTCGGTCCTGGAGCACATCCTTCAGCCCGACCTCTATCCCAAACTTTACGGCAACTTCTATCACAAGGTTCGGATCAACTATTATCCTCCTCGAAAAGACAACAAAGAGGGATGGGACAATATCGATATTGTCGGGTGGCTGGGATACCCGATGCAGATCAAGCTTAACTTTCTTTGCCGCGACAGTATTCTGGCCGCCCCGCTGGTCCTGGATTTGGTGCTGTTTTTGGATTTGGCCAAAAGGGCCGGAATGGCAGGCATTCAGGAATGGCTCTCCTTTTATTTCAAAAGCCCCATGACGCTGCCCGAGTTATACCCTGAGCATGATCTCACTATTCAGCTGATGAAGCTGAAGAACACTCTCCGATATATGGGCGGCGAGGAGCAGATCACTCACCTGGGACTGGACTACTACCAGTGAGATTGTGACCATTGTCGTAACCGGTGTTTCTTTTTGAAAGAGCATCTGAGACAATCAGCGCAATTCTTTTGGAACAAGAAAAATGTCTGTCGCCTATCTCAAATTGCTGGGCCCGGAGAAGGACGAAGAGCAAGTCTACCAAATCAATTCCAATGAGACCGTAGTGGGCAGAAGCTCCGACGCGGACTTTGTCCTGAATGATCTTTATGTTTCCCGACACCATGCCAGGATTGTCAGGAAGAATGGGAAATATCAGCTCGTTGATCTGAACAGCACCCATGGCACCTTTATCAATGGCCAGCGCGTTGAAGACCATCCGCTTCGAGATGGGGACCAGGTGCGTCTGGGACGAAAGGAATTGCTCTTTGGCACCCGGCTCTCGGAGCTGAAGCCTTCCACCACGGCCGGAGATTTCGATAAGTCCCTGGCTCATTTCAGCGCAGTGCTGGATTCCGCCGAATACTCAGGACTTTCCGATCTGGAGAAAATTAACTTCATCCTGGATTTCAAGTACCAATCGGGGCAGCAGTTTTCCTCCGATGAGACCTTTGCACACATCCTGAGATCCGCTCTCAATATCAGCGGAGCCGAGAGAGGCTGTGTTTTTACGGGGCAGGGCGACGGATACGTCCTGGGACTGAATGCTGCAGGCCATGTTCTGTCTGAATCGAAATTTTCAGCCAGCCGAACGGTGGTGGCGCAGGTGGCGGAAAGCGGAGTCTCGGTGTTTATGACAGAGGGAATCGAAGGTGAGCTCGCACAACAGCAGAGTATCTTGGAGATGCATCTCAGGGCCATCGCTTGCCTGCCTCTGAAGGGAATATCGGCTGAGTCGGATGCCCCGGAAGTTCTGGGAATCCTTTATCTGGACAGTACCAGCACCATGCACGCATTGTCTGGTCTGGATGAGAAGATCCTCAACAAGCTGGCCGGGGAAGCGGGAAACGTGCTCGAGAAGCTGGAAATGATCAAAAGCTTCGAGGAGAGAAAGAAGTTCGAGCAGGAAATGACCGTCGCCTACGAGACCCAAAAGAGTCTTTTGCCTCACTCCCTGCCCGAATTTGGGAATTTTGGCATCCGCGCCCACAGTGAGCCCACCCGTCACGTAGGAGGTGACTTTTATTATTTTTTCCAACCGAACCCGGACAAGCTCATTGGAGTCCTGGCCGATGTCTCCGGCAAGGGAGTCCCGGCAGCTCTGTTGAGTTCCATGCTGCAGGGAGCCCTGGACATGGAGTGCCGCACCGGGGTACCTCCCGAGAAGATGCTGGAGCGTGTGAATCAGCTCATGTGCGAGAGGTCAGCCTCCTATTCTTTCGTCACCCTCTTTCTCTTCTCCTTCGATGCCCAGGGTAAAGGAGAGTATTTGGGCGCCGGCCACAATCCCGTCTACCTTTACCGTGCTGCCACGGATGAGATTGAAGAGCTGCACTCCGAGGGTTTGATCCTGGGAGCTTTCGAATCGGTTTCCTACAACTCCCGTCCACTCCAACTGAATCCTGGAGATGTCTTGGTCGTCTATTCCGATGGTGTCACGGATGCAGAGAACCCTCAGGGCGAGATGTTTGAAGAAGAGAGATTTCTGCAAGTCATCCAATCGAATGCGTCGGCTGGAGTCGAGGTACTGAAAGAGAAAATCCTGGAGGCCCTTGACCAATTCACTGAGGGAATGGCTCAGACCGATGACATTACCTTTGTGCTGATCGATGCGGGAAAACAACAGACAACTGACAGCTGACAACTGACAGCTGACAATTGACAATAGACCGCAGACAACTTTATCCCCATGCCCACATCGGACTCTCCCTGGCTGGATAAGACTCTTACCGATCTCCTCAGGGAGAACGTAGAGAAAAACCCCGACGCGCCCGCCATTGAATGGGGAGATACCACTCTCAGTTTCGCCGATCTGGATCTCCAAAGCGATCGGTTGGCGACAGGATTAGCCGAACAGGGGATTGGTAGTGGCGACGTGGTCTCCTGTCAACTCCCCAATATCCCGGAGTTTCTCATCCTTCACCATGCGGTGTCCAAGCGCAGAGCCATCTTCAATCCTATTCATATGGCCTATCGAAGCTCGGAGATGGAGCACATTTTGGGCTTTGCCGAAAGTGCCATGTTGGTGACGGGACCTCCGGTCAAGGGCTTTAGCTATGCGGAGATGGGCATGGACATTCAAAAACGCCACTCTTCTCTTCGCCACGTCGTCTCCCTGGGAGAGGAGCGACCCCCGGGTAGCCTTTCCCTTGCAGAGCTGGGTCAGAGTCCGGCAAGGGCGCAGGAGGAAGATCCGCAACCTCAGGATCCCTTTTTGATGCTCTTTACATCGGGCACTACCGCCAGTCCCAAAGCGACCCTACACACCCACAATATGCGGATGAGCAACTCCTGGTTTTGCGGGAAGGATATGGAGCTTCGAGAGAGTGATCGCATGCTCTGCTGTTCGGCTCTCAGCCACATGTGGGCAATTTTGAACTATTGGAGCAGCGTGATCTATGGCTGCCCTCAGGTGCTTTTGACCAGGTATCGCCCTGATGCCTTTGTATCCACGGCCGCTGGAGGAAAGGCAACCGTGGTCATTGGGGCTCCTGTTCACGCCGTGGATCTTCTAGCCTCTCCCGACTTGAACCCTGACGATCTCGCCAGCCTTCGACTCTTTGCCCTCTCCGGCAGTGTCTGTTCCCCGGATCTGGTTCGCAGGTTGAGAAACACCTTGAAGGGCTGCACGCCGGTCGTTTTTTGGGGCATGACCGAAACCGGGGGCGGTTTCTACACCCGTCTTGATGATCCCCCCGAAGTGATCGAAAAGACGGCCGGACGGGTCTCAGGGGGCTGCACCATTGCCATTCACGACGAAAAGGGCTCGACCCTTCCCCCCGATCAAGAGG
>JACZQQ010000070.1 GCA_022545645.1 Acidobacteriota bacterium
AACAGGCTGGGGCATCAGGGCGGACTCGTTTCGCTGCCTGAAGGCCTTACAGGAGTTGGGAGGGGAAGGTTGGTTTCAGCTGGGTGACCGGGATTTGGCCACCCATATCTGGCGCACTTCACTCCTGAAGCAGGGTCACTCGCTGACCCAGGTCACGGACCTCCTTTGCCAGGCTTTCAAGGTGAATTACAAGCTGCTCCCCATGACCGATTCCTTTGTTCCCACCTATCTGGTGACCGACCAGGGAGAACTTCATCTGCAGGAGTATCTGGTTCGAGAAGGGTGCCGTCCCGTTCTCAAGGAGCTGAGGTACTCCAATATCGAGCAGGCTCAACCTGCCCCCGGTGTGGCCGATGCAATCTTGAAGGCCGAGGCTGTCCTGCTTTGCCCCAGCAATCCATTGATCAGCATTGGGCCCATCCTGGCCGTTCCAGGCATCAAGGAACTGCTGGTTCAAACCCAGGCCCCAGTCGTCGCCGTCACCCCGATCGTGAACCAGCGTGCGCTGAAAGGACCCACGGCCAAAATGTTATCGGAGCTGGATTATACGGTTTCGTCCACCGCCATTGCCGAGATGTACAAAGATTTTCTGGATGTTTTTGTTTTAGATGAAAGGGACGGGGAATTGCAGCAAGAGATCGAAGCATTCGACCTCAAGGTGGTCACCACCAACACAGTAATGACAAACACAGAAGGAAAGATCGACCTGGCTCGCCGACTCCTGGAAATGCTATGAAAGTGGTGTTGTTGCCTCTGAAAGACCCCGTCCACGCCAAGCAGCGATTGGCGGGCCATCTGACCTACAAGGAACGCCAGGAGTTGGCCTGGGCGATGTTCGAGGATGTCACCCGTGCTGTCGGGGCGGCCATCACACCCGATCAGGTGGTTGTGGTCACCCGTGGCCATCCTGTCTTGCTCGCTGAACCGAGCAGCTGGCAGGTGATTGAGGAGAACCAGCAAATTTCGGAGAGTCATTCGGTGGATCACGCCTGCCGGCTCTTGCAGCAGCGCGGAGCTTCGGTTGTCTTGCGCCTTCCCACCGACATTCCTCTGCTGGAACCCGAAGATGTCGACCATCTCCTCAACCTGGAGTTGGGAGCTCGATCGGCCGTCATCATTCCATCAAGAGATGGCAAGGGAACCAACGCCTTGCTCAGGACGCCCCCTGACGCCTTTCCCTCTCGTTTTGGAGAGAACAGTTTGGCCTTACACCAGGAAGAGGCCCGGCGTCGCCGCGTCGAGCTCAAGATCCTGGAGAACTCTCGGATAGCGTTCGACCTGGACGAGTTCTCTGATCTTCTCCGTTTCATGCAGTTGGAAAACGAAACGAAAACCGCTCAGGTTTTGAAACACTTTGATTCGTTAAAGCAATATTCCTGAAACCCGATGAGTGCCCATGGCCGTGAGTGAGCTGCGAGTTATTGGACTGTCCGGATTCCCCGAGGTGTCCAGGGGAGCCAACCTGGCGGCACTCATTGCTCAGTCCATTCGGAATGCCAACCTGGAGGTGAAGGACAAGGACATCTTCGTGGTCGCGCAAAAGATTGTCTCCAAGGCCGAAGGGCAGGTGCTGAAGTTGGCAGATGTAGAACCCTCTGCCAAGGCACAACGCTGGGCCAGGGACCACGGCAAAGATGCCCGGCTGGTAGAGGTCGTTTTGAGGGAGTCGAATCGTGTATTGCGGATGGAGCGCGGGTTACTGATTGTGGAAACGCAGCATGGCTTTATCTGTGCCAATGCCGGGGTCGATACCTCCAACATTGCAAGTGGACAGGTCACGCTTTTGCCCAAAGACTCCGATCGTTCGGCCGCTCAGATTCGCCAGGATCTGGAAAGGGAATTCGGAGTTCGGCTTGCCCTCATCGTGTCGGACACCTTCGGGCGCCCCTGGCGGGTAGGTCTGGTCAATGTGGCCCTGGGAGTTTCCGGAATGACACCCTTCATCGATTATCGAGGACAAAAGGATTGTTTTGGGGGGGAGTTGCACGCGACCCAGATGGCCGTGGCCGATCAGCTGGCCTCCACCGCAGAGCTGGTGATGGGAAAGACAAAAGGTGTCCCGGTGGCCCTGATTCGTGGCTTTGACTACCCGGAAGGTCCGGGAGAGGGCCGGCAAATCCTTCGCTCCAAGGAGAAAGATCTTTTTCGGTGATTTCAAGAGAGCCCTTTTTGGCCATGTCCCAGGGCCATCAGGAAAATAGCGCTTTTCCCCTTTGCATGGGGAGAGAAAAACTCAACAACCGCATCGTCGTAAAAGGTGAGCCCGGTGGCACCGAGTCGCTGAGCATAGGCAGTCAGGTAGAGTTTTCCCCCCAGGATCCCAGCCTCCAGCTGCGCGGCTCGATACCCCCGATTACCCAACTGTTTTAGAATCGCTTCCAGATCGGCCAGGAAAAAAACGTTGGCACTGGCATCGGCCGGCAGCCTTTGCTCCAGACCCAGGAATCCGGCTTCGTTTCTGAAATCTCCCTCTTTGAGGAGTTCCAATAACCATCCCTCACGATGTAAAACGTAGGCACCCGAGGGCAAATCCTCTACCGCGTTGACGATCAGATACCAGTCATTGAGAAGAACTCCAGCGGGCTCTAGAAAATCAGCGGATATGCCTTGGGCCGAGCAGTAGAGCAGGGTCGAAAATTCCTGCAACGAGATGGGCGTCTGCTCGAATTGCCGGCTGGATCCGCGGCGCCGGATCACTTTCTCAATTGAGTCAGGCGCCCTTTCGGGGTCAGGATCAAGCTTCCAGACAGGACCCTGGGGTGCCGGCAAGGGTTGGATGGAAGTCTGTCCTTGCCATCGGGTGACCTCCTTTTCTGAAAGGAGCGCGGTAGCGGAATGCAGGGTGCGCATCTCCGGGTAGTCCACCTCCCTTTCTGAAAGAGGCAAAGTGGGCAATTCCAGCACTTCTACTTTCGTCGATGGCGCACTGGCTTTCTGGGTCGTGGTGCCGACAGAGACAATGGATAAGGTCACTTCGCGCTGAATATCCAGATCCAGTAGTTGATTCAATTCCTTGTCCACAAAACCCAGGACCACTTGGGTCGGCAACTGCAGGGCGGAGCCCATAGCCAGCAAGTGAGCGACGATCGTGCCATTGTCCCAACCGAAATGACGATAAGTCCGGGCCCGGTACTTCCAGGCGTTGCGCCAGTAGGTTCCCGTCGAAAGGACGAGCACGGGGGCCGCCACCACATGGGGTTCTTCTCCACTGGCCTGTGCCACGACCGCCCGGTAGTCGCCTTCGCGCAACTGATATAGGGCAAAGTCCTTGGGACTGAAATGGTAGATCCCTGCCGGCAGTTCCGGCAGGTCCCCACAGACTACGTAGAGTTCGACTTCGTAGAGCGCTCCTGTGCAGGAGGCTGCCCGAAACATCAAAGTTCCCCCGGGATAATTTCTTTGTCTGATGATGCCTGCCGAGTAATAGAGCAGCCGCGCCAAGTCATTTAAACTCGGAATTCGTTCCTCCTTTGTGGGAGAGGTGACTGCGGAGACAGCCGAAAGGGCAGTGATCTCAATGTCCTCCCATGGGTTTGGTAGCGGTATGGGCTTCAGTCCAGGGTAGGTTTTAAAAGGTACCGGCCGATTGGAAAAATCCAAAGAGTGGGTATCGGAACGGATGCTCCGGTAGGAGTGCTTGGTCTGCTCGTGATAGTTATGGGCGACTTCAATATCGGTGTTGGACATCGGAATCTACGGGTCAGGAGTATGGATCTTCCCCTTCCCCAATACCTTACCTCAAGACCTGTGCTAAACGAAGGGGTCGATAGGGTGAGACAAGGACCTGTTTGCCCACGCGTACCTTTATTCGTGACCTGGAAAGTTTTAGACTCTCCTTTTATGAGTATGAGACG
This sequence comes from Acidobacteriota bacterium, assembly GCA_022545645.1. Classification (GTDB taxonomy): domain Bacteria; phylum Acidobacteriota; class UBA6911; order RPQK01; family JADFOI01; genus JADFOI01. The sequence goes on from JACZQQ010000070.1 coordinate 3,855, forward strand.
CCTGTGGATTTCACCCTTCATCCTGATGGTGGGGTGCTTCCAGCCTCAACAGGTGGCCCAGCCGGAAATTCCGGAAAAGGGTATCGCTGAGATCGATCAACTGTTTCAGGATGCAGTCGATCGAAAGGACATTCCTGGCGTCGTGGCCATTGTCGCCAACCGGGATCGCATCCTTTACCACCAAAGTTTCGGGAAGATGGACGTCCTGAATGATGTTGAGATGCAAAAGGATACCATCTTCGGGATTGCCTCCATGACCAAAGCCATCACTTCGGTAGCCGTTATGACGCTGTATGAAGAGGGGAGGTTCGACCTGGATGATCCGATCTCCCAGTACCTCGATTGGCTGAGAAATCCGCAGGTCATCACCTCGTTTGATGAAGAGGATGGGACTTACTCAACCAAGCCCGCTGATCGAGAGATAACCATTCGGCACTTGCTGACATTTACGGCGGGATTCGGCTACGGCTTTTCCAATTCCCTGATGGCCCGGTTGGTAGAGAAGACGGGCAAGACCGAAAGGGAGCTTCCACTGCTTCACGAGCCGGGAGAGAGGTGGACCTACGGTATGGAGGTGCGTGTTCTCGGGGAGTTGGCGGAGGAACTCAGTGGCCGAACGCTCCCTCAATTTCTAAAAGAGAGGATCTTTGACCCTCTGGGTATGGTGGATACCTTTTATGTCCTCCCTGCGGAGAAGTACCCTCGCTGGGTGACCCGCCATCAAAGAGAAAATGGCGTTCTGAGGGAGAGGCCCAACCCGGAAAAACAGCGACCCTTTATTGTCGGGGATGCCGGCTTGCTCTCCACAGCAAAGGACTACGCGAGGTTCCTACAGATGTTGCTGGGTGGAGGTAGCTTGGGTCCGACTCGAATACTGAGTGAAGACTCTGTCAAGCTCATGACCCAGAATCAGATCGGCGAGCTGGTTGTTGAGACCCAGAGGGGCCCAAATCCTTTACTGTCCCGAGCTTTTCCGCTGGGAGCCCGTAGGGGGGACAAATTCGGCCTGGGTTTTCAGATTGCTGTCGCAGATGGGAAGGAGGGCCATTTGCGCTCACCGGGCAGCTACAGCTGGTCGGGTCTATCCAACACCCACTTCTGGGTGGATCCGGAGAAGGGAATTGTTGCTGTGATTCTCATGCAGGTCTTGCCCTTCTATGACGAGACCTGTATCGCCGTATATCAAGGTTTCGAGGAGCTCGTTTACGAGCACCTGAACTGATCTGGCCTAGTCCGGATTATGCATAGGTTCCTGTAACGAAGCGACGAAAGCGCTGACCTGTCCGCGTTGCTCAAAACGATGGGGAGGAGCACCAGGAATATGGCAGAGACCCTCCGGAATGTGGGAGGCACCTCAGGTGCCGAACAGCCACAAAACAGCCCTGGATTTTCGGATTCGGCACCTGAGGTGCCTCCCACATTCCGGAGTCTTTGCAATCCTGACGGTTCCGGCTCGCCCCTACCTCGCCTCGTGAGGAGAACTTATGTGTCATCCGGGCCAGGGCCTCGGTATGCACAGGCCTCTCGTTTCAGGAGTCAGAGGTGAATGGTACAGGTTAATTGAGGGCGTGGTGTAGCAAATCTACTGACCTCGATGAGGTGGGCTAGGGGAGAAGTATGCTAAATCAGGGGCTTGTGTGGGTTTTGGCTCTGTCTGGTCTGTTTTGGGCTGAAGCCGCCACCGCTACCATTTCAGGGACGGTTGCCGATCAAGCAGGAGCACCCCTGAGCCGTGTAGAGATCGTTGTCACCTGCATCGATAACGGAAGAGTGTGGTCCGTTTCCACGGACAAGAGAGGTAAGTTCACAGCGCCCAACCTGCCGCTGGGAGACTACGTGCTTGGAACCTTCTCAGCCGGGCTCATGACGGCAACCCGGGGTGTACGGCTGGAGGATGGAAAAGAAGAGGTCGTGAATTTCACCCTGAAGTTGGAGGATCCGGCTGCATCCCAAGAGGCCCGGACCGGGGAACCCGTCGATCCACCCGTTCCTTCCACGAAAAGGAATAGTTCCGGCACCCAGGCCAAGGTGTCACCACCTTCAGTTGAGCCGTCGCCGGCCAAGCCATTGGCTTCTGCAAGTCCAAAGACCGGAGGTTTCGCCGTGCAAATCGCAGCCTACCAGATTCTTAAGAAGGCTGAAGAGCTGCGGGCCACCTTGAAAGATGGAGGTTATCCGGCCTACGTGGTTGAGGCGGATGTCCCGGAATTAGGTCGGCACTATCGGGTGCGGGTCGGTCCGTTTGACACCCGAAAGAAGGCTAAAGAAATGGCGTCGGAGGTGCGGCAGCGCTTCCCACAAGAAGGACCCGATTTCTGGATCGTCCCCTCGCCTTAGTACTCCCTTTCATAAATACGGTAACGTTTGCGGATGGGGCTTGCGAGGCGAGGTCGCGAAGAGAGGAGGAGGCGATGCAGGGACATCGACGACGACGAGAGACAAAGAGATCGCCCGCAACCCCCATCCGCCCGAAGGGTTGGGGCGGGACGGGCCCATCTTTTTGTTGCTTCTCCTCGCCGATGTCCCTGCATCGACTCGTCGTCGCGCCTCGATCTGGGCTCCGTCGCGCTCCCAACAAACGTCACCGTATTTATGAAAGTGAGTACTTAGTCTCTGGTAGACAGTAGTGAGCATTGTGGCGGCTGCGGCGGAGTGGTCGAGAACGGAAAGAGGTCAGTTCGCTACTTGGTGGCGAGACCTGGAAGAAATGCAGTAAATGCCTTCAGTCTGTCCAATAGACGACAGACAACGGGCAATTGACGACAGGGCTGTTGAGTACAATATGAATGGCCATAACCTGCCTCTCACCTCTTGTTGGGTAGTACATGGTTAGGGCCTGTTGGCTTTGTCCGGCTGCAGGCCCGCCCAACCCTTTTTATCAACTCTACCTCAGAAAGTAAACGCTCTTGTGACTCTCGACGTGAAGGCCGGATGAGCGAGTGAGGATTTTTTTGCTAAACACGGAATCGGTCGATTTCAGCGTCTGTTCGGTCGCGGCCACGGGACAAAAAAGTAGAGTTCTTGGATGATGGGTTCTGTTACTGATGAGTTCAGCTCTCCTTTTGGTTCACACTTCTCAGCCCTCGGTTGGATGGCGAGAGGCGATTCCGACCGGAGGGGGTGAGGGAGGAGTTCAGCAAAACACCTGGAACCGCATCTCGCATCGTAATTGAAGTATACAGGGAGCACTAGGGGCACTGGGAACTGTTAAAAGGTACTGTTTTTTTGGAAATTAGTGACAGGGGAGAAGACCGCTGACCGCAGTCAGCGGAAATTCCAAAACTCAAATCCCAAATTTCAAATCGACCTTGGAACCTGGAACGCGAGCGAAGCCCGCTAGGGTCTTCTAACTTCAGATTGCTGTCTTCTCGTTTCTTCTTCTATGGCTTTCTCAATACTGGGGGTGTATTCCGGATCGATCAGGTGCATGCGCTCAATCAGGGCTTCGGCCAGCTGAGGGCGGCCCGCGCGCAGGGCTGCTCCCGTCAGTTCTTCCAAGCGAAAGAGCCCAGTGACCCAACCATCCAGGGTTTTGCTGGCGGCAAACCTATCGGCCAGTTGGATCAGCTTTGCCTCAGCTTCTTCGGGATGATCACTCACAAGGGCCAGCTGAGCCTCAACGACGTCGACGGTTCTTTCCTGGTAGCGGTTTTGCAGTCTTTCGAAGATCGGATTAGCGGTGTCCCGTTTAAATTCTTCAAAGTAAGTCAGGAGGCGCTTTTGAGCCTCTCTGGCCTCTTCGATACGGCCCAAGGCCAAGAGTGCCTCCGCCGCCCGAGCGGCTCCCGTGAGACGAGCCACGGCCAGGGGTCTGGTTTCAGCTTCCAGGGCGGCGCTCAGCGCCTCCTCGAAGCGACCTCTCATAAGGAGATAACCCAGCCAGGGATCAGTAAAGCGGCCATCCCGAAGGCTGCGCACTTCAAGGTGGAAGGCTTCCTCAAAGAGCTTGCCCACCTCTTCGTAGTTTCCCATACGCAGGTGAACGGCACCCATCACATGGATGTTGTGTCCGTGATGCCATTCTTCGATGGGAGCAACACCGGCGGCGAAGTATTCCCTCTGCAGACGATCGGCCTTCTCGAGTTGCTCCAGCGCTTCCGTCCACTTGCCCAACCGGGGCAGGACGTGGGCATACATATGCTGAGCGTGGGGGACCCTGAGGACCGCGTCCGCATATCTCTTGGCATGCTCGGCTGCCTTGTCATAGCGCCCCAAACTCTCATAGGAGTGGACCAGGTAATGGTGGGCACCAAAATGTTCGGGATCCCGTTTCAGGGCAGCGTCATAATAGGCTACGGAGGCGACTCGGCCTCCCTGGCCCCGACCTGACACACTTCTCTCGGAAGCATTCCCCCTCAATACCCAGGCATGGGCATCGTCCGGGTCCAGAACGATCAACTCATCGATGGCCTGTCGGTATTCCTGGAGTCTCTTGGTACGCTCCTGAGGAGGGGCGAAGACCCCATCGAGCTGTTGCTGGCCCAAAGCAATCCACTTGGCTTCTTTCTCCGTCACATTCCCCTGGGCGACCAACTCCGCGGCCTGTTTGTGGTGAAAGAATGCGTCCTTGTAGGCAGTGGCACCGGTGTAGGCTTTGGCCAGACCGAGGTGGGCCATGGCCAGTTGTGGGTCGTGGCGCAAGGCCTCGTGAAAGGAACGTGCTGCTTCCACCCAAACGTAAGAGTGCAGGTAGGCAAGGCCCTGATCGTAATAGGCCTGGGCCTCAGCCGAGTCCGTGCTCACCTTCTGGTGCATGTGACCGGCCCCGTCGGTGAGTGTTACCGGACGCTTCATGACCTCAGAAGAGGATGTCCTGGGGATGGATGCGATTTGTGAGGTGACGGTCGCATCCTGGGCCAGGGTGATCGAGAACGGTCCGATCAGAAAGATAACCAGCGCCGCAGTCAGCACAGCCGCCATTTGTTTGTCAGTTTTTGTACTCATGAGACACGCTCCTTGCTTGTATCGAAATGAACCTGTCTGTAACCTTACTCCAGAGACGGCCAAAAGCCCTAACAGAAAGTCGGGATGCCGGATACGAGTCGCTCAGAACCGGACCATGAATTCACCTACACATTTTCTCATGACCGCGGCCTTGCGCCAGGCACTGCCCAGAATTCCCATGGTTCGAAGTGCTGTTCTCATCGGTTCCATTGCCCCCGACATCCCTTTCTATTTACTGACGTTGGGTTCCTTTCTGTACTACCAAAATGTAGTGGGATGGCCTTCTAATGAAACCGCGCGATATATTTTCCGCACCCTCTACTTCGAAGATCCCGTGTGGATTGCTGCTTGTAACCTCCTGCACTCACCCGTCAGCCTGGCGGTTGGGTTGGGGGTTGCACGCCTGTTGAGGACACGCTGGAGGGACTTCTCCAATTGGATGCATTGGTTTTTGATGGCCTGCCTTTTGCACTCGTTGGTGGATATTGTCACCCATCATAATGATGGCCCGGTTCTTTTCTGGCCCCTGAACTGGCATTTTCGCTTTCCTAGCCCCATCAGCTACTGGGATAATGCCCACTTTGGACGCCAGGTGGGTACCTTTGAATGGATTTTGGACCTGTCCCTGGTGGGCTACCTTATTTTCCACTGGAGGCGGTCTAAAGTGTGAATTGAGGTTTGCCACTGATGCGAATGAACATGGATGAGAGGAGGAGAACAATATGGGCTGTTACCATTCCGTGACCGTCAATGCACCCGTAGATAAGGTATGGGACACTTTGAGAAAGTTTCACGATTTTTCCTGGTGTCCCGATGTGATAACCCAACTTGAAGTCGTGGGAGATTCCGGAGGTACCGAAACGGGTGCCAAGCGGATCCTGAACGGTGCCTTCCACGAGACCCTGCTCACATTGGACGATGAAGAGCGCACTTTCAGCTACAGCATCGACGATGGTCCTGAGGCGGTTTCTAAAGACAATGTTCAGGGCTATATCGGGGAGGTCCGCGTCTTTCCGGTGACCGACAATGACTCCACTTTTGTTCTGTGGACTTCCCGTTGGGATTCCAGCGGTGGTGGAGTCCAGGAATTCTGTGATCCCATTTACCGGGCTCTACTGGGCGCTCTCAAAAGTCACTTCGCCTGATCGGCATTTCGCGCAAGGACTTTCTTTAGCTGGGTGAGGTGCTTGAGATCATGGTATCCGGACATGCGAATCCGCTCATATAGGGTCATAGGACCAAAGCGGGGATGTACCCACCAGAGATTATTCAGAGGACGGGACCTGAGGGGCAGAAGCTTGACTCGGGTTTCATCCCGGGCCTGACGAAGATCCACAAGAAGATCGGTAATGGAGAGACCGGGTGAGGGCTGGGTGGGTTCCGGCGCTGTACCCTTGCCTGATTTCCCTGTATCGGCGGTATCCTCCAGCGAAAAAGGGCGCTCAGCCAACACCTCCTCCTGATTAAATTCTCCCTCGCGGTTGCTGGCGATTGACTCCAGGATCTGCTGAGAAAGCCGCTGTTCGCTTAAAAGCAGGTGGTGAGCAATTTCCCCAATCGACCACGCCTCAGAGCTGGACTTGCTTTCAGACTCGGTCTGGGAGATTCCCTCAAGGAATGCCAGTACCTTTTCTCTGACTTCCTGTGCAAATTGTAGTGCTTGGTCGAACTCCTGCTCGGGGATTGCCATAATCTTGAACACTATCTTACCGAAAGCTGATTTCTCTGCATAGAAGAGAAGTTATGCCGGATAGAAGAGGAACCTTAGTGATGACCATCACTGTAGATTTTTGTGAATGTTGCCAAAGTAGTGAATAAGAAAGACTCAACCAGTCTTACATCGGGTCCACATCGAGCGTCAATATGCGAAGCAGAGTCCTGGAAGTCATCGGTGGTATAGCAGTCGCGCTTGTCCTGGTGGGCATGGGGAGCAGCTATCTGCTGGCGAAATTTCTGATGGTGGCCCTGCCCGGCTTTGGAGATTCCGTCTATCGGGAGGCGAGCACAAGCCCGTATGACATGCACGCTCTGATCCGGATCACCATCTTTACGCTGATTCTGATAGTGGTCGTTTACTTCTTTCTCTGGACTGCCCACTACTTCCTCAGCAGGACGAGTTTCCTTAAGAGGATGAGTTTCAACGAGGTCCTGCGCACAGCCTTCCAATGTGCCAGTCATCACGCCTTGTTCAACCTTCTGGCGATAGCCCTCCTTCTGGGCAGCCTGGTTCTGAATATGTGGGTCACTGCGATTCATGCCGTTACCCACTACTCTCTGAGTTCCATTGAAATTCTTGCACCTGAGATTCCAGAAGACACCCGTTTGCGCTTGAGAGTGG
>JACZQQ010000071.1 GCA_022545645.1 Acidobacteriota bacterium
GCCACCGGCGCGTGCTGGGTCGCCCGCTCCTGGCTAATCGGAGTGAACTTTTCTTCTCCCTTGAGCCATTCCGGACGTGCAAGGCCGGCCAACTGCGGACGTTCTATGGCCGACCCAAAGCGACGGAGCAGCTCATCGTAGACGGCAATTTCGTCGCTTGTACGCCCGGCCTTTCCCAGGGCCAGCCCCATGTTAAAAAGTGCCCACGCCACCTGCGCCTGCACGTCCGCTTTTTCAACAAAGCGAGTCAGGAGTTCATCGTAGACTGTGAAGGCTTCCTTATCCTGGCCATCCCGTGCCAGTTCCACACCCTTGTTGAAGAGCTCCCGCGCAGCCCTCTGGTCGGCACTCATTGCCTCTAGGTGCCCCGCTTGACCTTGCTCCCCAACCTCTTCGGCAGGAAGGGAGCGACGAAGGCGATGAACAAAAGCTCCCAGTGGATCTCGAATCACCTCGGGGAGTTCCAGGCTACGGACCTCAATCAATTTCTAAAAACTCCTCCTGAACATGCCACAGCCAAGTCATACGAAGGATTATCCCCGGTTTTCGACTTCCATGTGGACTTCCCCCTCTAAATTAACCTCTACAGTTGAAAAAAAAGGTGACACAGCCGAGGAGCCGAGAGAAAATGAGGCACTCATGGACAGAACTCTTTTCTCTTCACAGAAGGATCGCCAGGACGCCTCCTCCCCTTCTACTGCTCCGCTCGCAGCGCGGATGCGACCTCGAAGACTCGAAGACGTTCTGGGTCAGGACCACCTTTTGGAGAAAGGAAAACTGTTGCGGGAAGTCATTCGCTCACAGGAAATTCCTTCCATGATTTTCTGGGGGCCTCCAGGGGTGGGAAAGACCACTTTGGCCCGAATCATCGCCCGGGAAACAGACTCCTATTTTGTCTCCATCAGCGCCGTGCTGGCCGGAGTCAAGGATGTGAGAAGGGTCATTGAAGAAGCCCGGATGGAGCGTCGCCTTCACAACAGAAAAACCATTTTCTTCGTGGATGAGATCCACCGCTTCAACAAAGCCCAGCAGGACGCCTTTTTGCCCCATGTGGAAAGTGGGACCATCGTTCTGATTGGGGCCACTACCGAAAATCCCTCCTTCGAAGTGATTTCCCCACTTCTCTCGCGCTCTCGGGTTCTGGTCCTGCGCCCTTTGAACCAGGAACATCTGGTTGAACTTTTAAGAGGCGCTCTCCGCGACCGTGAGCATGGGCTGGGAAACCAGAATCTCGAAATCAGGCAGGAAGCCCTCGATCAGCTGGCCCTTTTTGCCAACGGTGATGCACGAATTGCCCTCAACTCGCTGGAAATCGCCGCTTCTTTAGCTCAAAGCCAGGGCCCGGACAAAGTCGAGATCAACCTGGAAATCGTAGAACAGGCACTGCAGAAACGGACCCTTCTTTTCGACAGGGCTGGAGAGGAGCACTTCAACCTGATTTCCGCTCTGCACAAGTCTCTGCGCAACAGCGACGTCGACGCCACACTCTACTGGCTGGGGAGAATGCTTGAGGCCGGGGAAGACCCCCTCTATATCGTCCGCCGCATGGTCCGCTTTGCCTCGGAAGATGTGGGAACAGCTGACCCTTCCGCTCTTGGCTTTGCCATGGACGCTATGCAGGCCGTCCATTTTATCGGCCTACCCGAAGGAAAACTCGCTTTGGCTCAGTTGGCCATCTATCTTGCTCAAGCACCCAAGTCCAATTCCGTCTATGAGGCCTATACTCGGGTCCAGAAAGACGTGGAAAAGACTCTCGCAGAACCGGTCCCTCTTCACCTGCGCAACGCCCCCACCCCACTCATGAAAGAGCTGGGTTACGGACACGGTTATCGCTACGCTCACGACGAAGAGCAGGGGGTAGCTCAGATGGAATGTTTGCCGAGCAGCCTGGTGGGAAAACAATACTACCGCCCCACCCAACAAGGGTTTGAAAAGGAGATCCAGGCACGCCTGGAAGAAATTCAGAAGAAAAAAACCCGCAAAGAGGAGTAATACAGCAAAAGGGAGTTCAGGACGGGGAGTTCGGGGACAGTCCCCGAATTCAGAGAATTCTTGGGACAGTCCCCGAACTCCCCGTCAAACTCCCACCGAACTCCCCTTTTGCTATAATCCGCCTCATGAAGACGGTCGTTTTCTCGGTGGTACTGATGTTGATTTTCCTGATGACGACTTCTGAGTCTAGAGCCTCAGAGGACATACCCTCCCTGGATGAAGAAGACCAAAACTGGGTAGAGGAAACCTTGAGGGGCATGAGCCTGGAAGAAAAGGTGGGTCAACTGATCGTCGGTGCAGCCAGCACAAACTTCACCAACCTGGACACCGATAAATTTCAGCAGATCCGGAAAGAAGTGACCGACTATCACGTGGGGGGCTATCACGCCCTTGGAGGTGAGGTTTATTCTGCGGCTTTCCTGATTCGAAGAATGCAGGAGATGGCCCGCATCCCCCTATTCATTACCGCCGATTTGGAGGGTGGAGCCGGCCTGATTTTCCGGGGTGGGACACGTTTTCCAAAGGCCATGGCCCTGGGGGCGACTTCTGATCTGGCCAGTATCCGTCGAGTTGGGGAAATCACGGCTCTGGAGGCGAAAAGCCTGGGCATTAACGTGAATTTCTATCCCGTTGTGGATGTGAATAACAATCCTCGCAATCCCATTATCAACATCCGTTCTTTTGGTGAGGACCCGACACAGGTTGCCCAAAACGCGGCCGCTTACATTCGGGGGGTTCAGGAAAACGGGATTCTGGCCACCGCTAAACATTTTCCCGGACACGGGGACACCACGATCGATTCCCATTTGGAACTGCCGGTCATCGAGGTTTCCCGAGAACGTCTGGAGCAAGTGGAGTTTCCTCCTTTCCGGGCCGCTATCCAGGCAGGAGTTCAAGCCATCATGACGGCCCACGTGTCGGTTCCGGCCCTGGAGCCTGAAGAAGGTCTGCCGGCGACGTTATCTCGCCGAATTTCAACTGATTTGCTGAGAGACGAGATGGGCTTCAAAGGCCTCATCTTCACCGACGCGCTCAATATGGGAGGGATTCATGCGCGCTGGAAGGAAGAGGATGCAGCCGTCCAGGCTTTTCTTGCCGGTGCCGATGTGATTCTCTTTCCTTTATCGGTAAGGGCTGTTTTTCGGGGTCTTGTTCAAGCAGTTGGCCAGGGAAAAATCAGTAAGGACCGGCTGAATGATTCGGTACGTCGAATTCTGGAGGCCAAGGCCAGGCTCGGCCTGCACCAAGACCGTTTGGTCGACCTCTCTTCCATCGATCAGAAAGTGGGGTCTCCCGAGTACCAGGAGGAGGCTCAAAGGATCATGGACCAGGCGATCACCCTGGTGCGTGACGAAAAGAGTGTCTTGCCCTTTTCACCGAGGCGAAGAAGTGCCGTGCTGTTGCTCACTCTCCTGGATGAGCGTCGTCCCAGGGAGAGTCGAGGGGACAGCTTTGTGCGTGAGTTTCGTCGTCGCCATTCCCAGACCATTCATCTGGAGGTGCTTCCGCGTGCTTCGGGTGATGAAATCACTTTGATCGAAGAGTTAGCCAAACGCGTTGATTATATGGTGGTGGCAGGCTACATTCGAACTGCCGCTTACAATGGTTCTCTCGATCTCTCCGTGAATCAGCTCGAATTGTTGAAGAATCTTTCCCAACTTCGTCCACCCTTTGCCTTCGTGCTGTTCGGAAGCCCCTATTTGCTTTCCTTCGTTCCCGAATTACCCAGTTATATCCTCGCTTATGATGACCATCCCGGCGCCGAGCTAGCCGCCGTGAGAACGATTCTCGGAGAAACGCCCTTTCGTGGGAAATTGCCCATTACACTTCCCGAACTCTACCCCCTGGGACATGGGATTCAAAAATGAACCCGGAGCCTGATCGGCCCATCCAAGTCTCCTCCAGAGAAGTCCGGCTGCGCACTCTCGATACCATCGGTGAAATGTCTCAGCTGGTCCATCTGCAGGGTGAGATTTGGGGGTATGGCCAACCGGATACAGACTTCCCTTATCCCGCCCGGGCCCTTTTTGCCCTGGCAGAGAGTGGAGGCCACGTGGCAGGCGCTTTTCTCGACGATCTTCCCGTGGGGCTTTCGGTGGCCTGGAGGGGAGTGGATCCCGTTTCGCAGATGCCCTATCTGCACAGCCAATTGCTGGGGGTTCGAAAAGAGCACCGGCACCTGGGCATTGGCTTTCAGCTCAAACTCTATCAGCGGGAGTTTGCCCTCGAGGCAAATTTGGAGGTAGTCCAATGGGTCTTCGACCCCATGCGTTCCGTCAATGCCAATCTGAATGTGCGCAAGCTGGGTGCTGTGATCCCCGCCTATCACCCGGACTACTATGGGTCGCTACAGAGTCACTTCTCCCGCGGACTGGCCAGCGATCGTGTTTGGGCCCACTGGTATGTGGACTCCTCAAGAGTCCGACAGCGCCTCCTGCATCCTCTGCCCTTGCTCAAGAGGGAGCCGCCCCTGGTTCAGGTGACCGTATGGGGCGCAGACAACGAGGGGAACAAGACCTTAATGGATCCCGACCTGGAGTGCTCTCAGCCTGAATTTCTGGTTGAGGTGCCCGATGACTTTGATGCGATTTTTCAAGAAGACCTCTCACTGGCCGTTGATGGGCAGGCTCGAATCCGGAAAATCTTTCAACATTATTTCAACCAAGGATACCTGGCTGCTGATTTCCTTGTGGTCTCAGGTCCTCCGCGGCGCAGCTTCTACCTGTTCACGAAGACTCCTTTGGAGCAGATCCTAAAATCCATCGGGAATTAGACGGATGGAATTCACGGCTCTTGATTACGCTGTCCTTTCCTTCTACCTCATCGCAAGCGCCGGTTTGGGGACCCTGATCGGGAGGGGGCAAAAAAATGTCAATGACTATTTCCTGGCCGGCAAGCGAGTCCCTTGGTGGGCGATTTCCTTCTCCATCGTGGCCACGGAAACGAGTACGCTCACTTTCATCGGCGCCCCGGCCATCGCCTACACTGGCAACCTGACCTTCCTCCAGGTCATTGTGGGTTACTTTTTGGGCCGACTGCTGGTCAGCTTTTTTCTCCTTCCCTCCTATTTCAAAGGGGAGATTCAAACCGCTTATGAAGTCTTGAATCTCCGCTTCGGGAGACAGGTGCAGAACTTCTCCGCATTTCTCTTCCAGGCCAGCCGTTCTCTCGCTGATGGAGTGAGGCTTTTCGCCACCGGCCTGGTTCTATCCGTGGTCACGGACATTTCGGACCAATGGAGTGTCGTTATGATCGGGGTGGTCACCATTATCTACACCCTCTATGGAGGAATGCGGGCGGTGATCTGGAATGACGTCATTCAGCTCTGCATCTATCTCACCGGGGCTACCCTGGCCTTTTTTATCCTTTTGGACCGCATACCCGGCGGATGGTCGGAAGTGGTGAGCCTGGCGGCACCCCTGAACAAATTCCAGTTCCTCGATTTCACCCTGAGCTTCAGTGTGGCCTACACCTTTTGGGCGGGTCTTTTGGGAGGCTCCTTCATTACCTTTGCCACCCATGGCACCGACCAGATGATGGTCCAACGCTATCTAGCCTGTGGCAACAAAAAGGGGAGCCAACTGGCTCTCATTTTAAGCGGGTTTCTGGTCTTCGGGCAGTTCTTACTCTTTCTCATCATCGGGGTGATGCTCTACGCTTTTTACCAGCATTTCCCTCTGGAGCAAGAGCTGGAGCAAATGGATCGGATATTTCCGATTTTCATTGTCCAGCAAATGCCGCCCGGGGTTTCCGGTTTGATCATCGCCGCCATTTTTGCAGCTGCCATGTCCACTCTGAGTAGCTCACTCAATTCACTGGCCTCCTCCTCGGTCAATGACTTCTACAGAAACTACTGGGGTAAAGGCCTCACCGAAACTCACTATCTCAAGGCCTCCCGAGTCTTCACACTCGCCTGGGGTGCGATCCTGATTGGGATCTCCATGATGGCCCGCAACTGGGGTGAAGTTCTGGAAGTTGGACTCACCATTACCACCATCACCATGGGGAGTATTTTAGGGATCTTTCTTTTGGGGTTGGGGCGCTCCCGAATCCCTGAAGGAGCGGCCCTTGCCGGAATGATGGCGGGACTGGTGACCATGCTGGTGGTTCACACCTGGACCACCATCGCCTGGACCTGGTATGTCCTGGTTGGAACGGCGGTAACCCTGGCAGTGGGAACCCTCTTTGCAAAGCTTAGTGTCTCGTTCCATAAACACGATGATGTTTGCTGATGGGGCTTGCCAGGCGAGATCAAGGAGCGAGAAGAAGGCGATGCAGGAACATCGGCGACGACGAGTGACCCGCAAGCGGGTGCCCCGAGGTCGCCCGCACCCCCCCATCAGCCCGAAGGGTGGTGGCGGGACAGCATCGATTTCTTTGTCGCGCACTCGACGCCGTCGCGCCCGCCACAAACGTCACCGTCTTTATGGAGCGAGACCCTTAACCCTGAACGATCGAGGCGACCTATCCTGATCCCTTCATTTGAACAGGCTGAAGCGCATATTGTAGTATAGATTTATCTTCTTTATGACACTCCCCATCCCCAAAACAATGATTCATTTATGTCCCAAAAGAGCTTTTAGGAAAAGAGGCTGAGCATGGATATCACCGAGTTACTTCGATTTGCAGTTTCAGAGGAGGCTTCGGATATTCACGTGAGTAGTGGCGAGCCTCCCATCATGCGTATTCATGGATCCATGAAACGTCTGGATCACCCTGCACTCTCCGGAGACGATGTGCACAGGATGATCTACGACATCATGAGCGATAAGCAGCGCAAGGACTTCGAAGAGTTGAACGAGCTGGATTTCTCATTCGAAATGGGAGACAACCGTTTTCGTGTCAATGCCTTTATCCAGCGTCGCGGAAAATCTGCAGCCTTTCGCGTCATTCCCACCACCATCTTGTCCCTGGAGCAGTTGGGTCTACCTTCCATCCTCAAGAAACTCTGCGAACATGAAAAGGGACTCATTCTGGTAACCGGTCCTACCGGTAGCGGAAAATCGACCACCCTGGCAGCCATGATCGATTTCATTAACAACACCAGGGAAGGTCACCTTCTCACCATTGAAGATCCCATCGAATTCGTGCACTCCTCCAAAAAATGTCTGGTCCAACAACGGGAATTGGGGATTCACACCCATTCCTTCGCCAATGCGCTGCGCAGCGCATTCCGTGAGGATCCTGACTTTATTCTGGTCGGTGAAATGCGCGATCTGGAGACCATCCAGTTGGCCGTCACGGCTGCTGAAACGGGCCACCTGGTCTTTGGAACACTTCACTCCTCCGGCGCTCCCCAGACGGTTGACCGCATCATTGACGTTTTTCCTTCCGCTCAGCAATCCCAGATCCGCACCCAGTTGGCAGAGTCCATCCAGGCCGTCATTACCCAGACCTTGTGCAAAAAAGTGGGAGGAGGTCGGGTGGCTGCGCTGGAGATTATGGTAGGAACAGCGCCGGTCCGCCATCTGATTCGGGAAGGAAAGGTTCATCAGCTCCCCTCCGCCATGCAGACCGGAAAAAAGGACGGAATGGAGACCATGGACGCAGCTCTAACGGCATTGGTCGGCCGAGGTCTCATCACCAGAGAGGTCGCTCAGGCCAAGAGTGAAAATCCAAATCTCTTCGGGCCTACCGCGGCGACTGCATAAGGGGAAAATCATGGAGATTCGTCAGTACTTATCAGTGATGGTGGAGAAAGGTGCCTCGGACGTGTACTTGACCGTGGGTCTCCCCCCGATGTATCGAATTGAAGGCACCATCGCCTCCTCCGGTAATGAGGAGTTGACCCGGGAAGGACTGGCGGTGCTGTGCCAGTCCATCATGGATGAGAGGCAAAAAAAGATGTTTGCCGATACCCGAGAGATGAACCTGGCTCTGGGCTATGAAGACCTGGGCCGTTTTCGCGTCAATATTTTTCAGCAGCGAGGCAGTCCAGGGCTGGTCATCCGACAGATCAAATTTGAAATCATGAACATTGAGGAGCTCAACCTGCCTTCGATTCTCAACGACATCGTCATGACCAAGCGAGGCTTGATTCTGGTGGTGGGCTCAACAGGCTGCGGTAAGTCCAGTACGCTGGCCGCCATGATCGATTATCGGAACACCACGGCGCCGGGTCATATCATCTCTATTGAGGATCCTGTTGAATTTCTCCATACCCACAAGCAATGTGTCATCACGCAGCGGGAGGTTGGCTACGACACGGTCTCTTTCCAGGCCGCTTTGAAAAACACCTTGCGACAGGCACCCGACGTGATCCTCATCGGTGAGATCCGTGATGCGGAAACGATGGAAGCCGCTATTGCCTTTTCCGAGACCGGTCACTTAGTTCTGGCCACACTTCACTCCAACAATGCCAGCCAGGCCATTGAACGCGTCATGAACTTCTTTGACGAAGAGCGCCATCGACAGATCTATCTGCAACTTTCCTTAAATCTCAGGGCCATCCTCTCCCAACGATTGATTAAAACGATGAGCGGCACGCGGCTTCCAGCCGTTGAGATTCTACTCGATACACCTCGAATCAAGGACCTGATCCGGAAAGGCCAGGTCGAGTTGCTCACGGAGGCCATGCACCAGGGAGAACAAGAGGGCTGCCAGCTCTTTGATTCGTCCGTCTTTGACCTCTACATGGACGGGCACATCGACCTCGATTCGGCTCTAGCCAACGCCGACAGTGCCAACAACCTTCGCTTGCGCATCCAAGCCGCAGATTTGAAGCGGGGTAAAGGTGAGGAGAAGAAAACGCACTTTCGTATTCAAGGCGATATGATGGGCCCTCGTTAGCCCACATAAGACCCTTTCCCTTTGCCAATCAGGCCTGGAAAACCCTCTCTCAGGTTCTCATTTCGCCTCCTTGCGCCAATTTGATCTAAATCCAAGGAAAAAAGTACAGTAGTAAAGGGTGAAACGGGTCAGCAGGGTGTCTCCCAGAAGCCGCCGTTGACCGCTTCAGATCGTGCGGACATGTCTTTTCAATACGCTGAAAAAGGTGCTACCGATGTTAAGGAATTAAAGGCCCAACTGGCCTATCGGCAGGCCCTTCAAGAAATCACCAATGAGATCAACTCGGCCGATAACCTGGATTCGATTCTCATCGACCTCAAGGATCGCATTCTCCTCCTCTTCAGGGCCGACCGAATTACCATCTACGTCATCGACATCAATTCCAAGGAACTCTTTTCACGATTCAAGGTCGGTACTGAGCTGAGTGAGATTCGAATTCCCATCAGTGCTTCCAGCATCGCCGGCTACACCGCCTTAACGGGAACCGTCCTCAATATCTCTGATGCTTATGAGAACGAGGAGATTCAGACCATCCATCCCGATCTGAAATTTGACAAGAGCTGGGATGTAAAAAGCGGCTACCGCACAACCCAGGTCCTGGCAGCGCCCATCCAATTTGAAAGTAACATACTGGGCGTTTTACAGCTCATCAATCGCAAAGACGGGTCCAGGTTCACGCGCGATGACGAGACCTCAGCCGGGGAAATCGCCAAGATCCTGGCCATTGCCTTTCAAAATCAGCGACGACTGGCTCGTCGACGTCCCACCCGCTTTGACTATCTGACCAGCCAGGGCTTGGTGACCCAGGATGAACTGGACAAAACCATTACCCAGGCGCGGCAGACAGGACAAGATGTGGAACAGATCCTGATGAAGAATCACAGGGTCCCCAAGGACCGCATCGGGATGGCCCTCAGCGAATTTTACAAATGCCGCTTTCTAAAATTCGATGACAAAATTCAAATACCGGGAGCGCTACTCCACAACTTGAAGAAAACCTACCTGCAGACCAATTACTGGGTCCCACTAGGGAAAAACAAGGATGGCTCCATCAGTGTCCTGATGGATGACGTCAACCATCTGGCCAAACGGGACATGGCCCAGACCTTGCTCAAGACCACTCAGATCGAGTACTGCGTAGGCCTGAAGGAGGATATCCTCAAATACATTGAATACTTCTTTGGAGGTCCGACCGACGAAGGCTCCATGGCAGACATCATGGCCGAGCTGGGTACTGACGCGTCAGCCGAGGAAGAGAGCGAGCAGTTCTCGGAAAGCGATAGCGCCATCGCCCAGTTGGCCAACAAGATCATCAATGACGGTTATAACCAGCGGGTCTCGGATATTCACTTGGAACCCTATCCGGGCAGAAAGCCGATGGAAATCCGCTTTAGAATTGACGGAACCTGCGTCCGTTATCAAACCGTTCCCTACCAGTTCAAACGGGCTCTGGTGTCCAGAATCAAGATCATGTCCGATTTGGACATCACCGAGAGAAGGCTGCCCCAGGATGGGAAAATACAATTCAAGAAGTTCGGGGGAAGAGACATTGAGCTTCGCGTGGCCACGCTACCCACGGCCGGTGGACTCGAAGATGTGGTCATGCGTATTTTGGGTTGGGGGGACCCCATCTCGCTGGACGCTATGGGCTTCCTCCAGCGCAACAAGGAAGTGTTTGAAAAGATTATCCAGTTACCCTACGGAATCGTCTTGGTGGTGGGGCCGACAGGATCGGGTAAAACCACGACCTTGCACTCCGGATTGAAGTTCATCAACACACCGGAGCGTAAGATTTGGACGGCCGAGGATCCGGTGGAAATCACCCAGGCCGGCCTTCGACAGGTTCAGGTGCAACCCAAGATCGGCTTTACCTTTGCTCGCGCCATGAGGGCCTTCCTGCGTGCTGACCCGGATGTGATCATGGTGGGGGAGATGCGCGACCAGGAAACCTGCGAGATCGGAATCGAGGCTTCTCTTACCGGGCATTTGGTTCTCAGTACCCTTCACACCAACAGCGCCCCGGAAACCATCATCCGATTGCTGGATATGGGTATGGATCCCTTCAACTTCGCGGATGCCTTACTCGGCATCATGGCTCAGCGTCTAGCTCGAACCCTCTGCTCCGACTGTAAGGAGGCCTACCATCCCGATCAGGAGGAGTTCCAAGCTCTAGCCACCGAATATGGCCCGGAGGATTTCGAGGACACGGGAATCAAGTATACCAAGGACCTGACTCTCTATCGCCCTGTGGGTTGTGGGAAGTTTAACGATAGCGGTTAGATAGGGTGTATGGCCGTTCACGAGCTCGTGGAAGGGACCG
>JACZQQ010000288.1 GCA_022545645.1 Acidobacteriota bacterium
ATGCATAGGTTCTCGTCGCGAAGCGACGAAAGCGCCGATCTGACAAGGCGCGCGACGAGAAGGCTCCCGCAAGCGTACTAGAGAGTACGCTGAGGAAGCCGAACGAGCGCAACGCCGGCGGTGCGCAACGCACGCCGGATGTTTTCGGCGCTGCAGTAGAGAATTTATGCGTAGTCCGGGTTAAAGAAGGTGCTTTCGCAGGAACTGCCCCGTATAGGAGTGTTCCGCAGCCGCAATGGCTTCCGGAGGCCCTTCGGCAACCAATTGCCCTCCCCCGTTGCCTCCCTCCGGTCCCAGATCGATAATCCAATCGGCGCTTTTGATCACGTCCAGATTATGTTCGATGACCACAACGGTGGCGCCCTGAAAGATGAGTCGATCAAAAGCGCGCAACAACTTACTGATATCAGCGAAGTGCAATCCGGTGGTGGGCTCATCGAAAATGAAGAGAGGGCGTTTGGAGGTGGGTTTGGAAAGGTAAGAAGCGAGTTTGATTCTCTGGGCTTCGCCCCCGGATAGAGTTGTTGCCGACTGACCCAGGCGCAGATAGCCGAGACCGACCTCGTCGAGAATCCGGAGCTTTCGCACCAGTCCGGGATGAGCTTTAAAGAACTCCAGGGCCTCCCTCACCGTAATTTGCAGAACTTCGGCGATATTTTTCCCCTTATAAGTGATTTGCAGGACCTTCTTGGAGTAACGGGTTCCATTGCAGTCCTCGCACAGGAGCTCGACATCTGCCAAGAACTGCATTTCCACCGTAACCGTCCCAGCTCCTTGACAGTTTTCACATCGGCCACCGGGAATGTTGAACGAAAAGTGTCCTGGGGAAAAATTGCGGGAACGGGCCTCTCGCTGGGAAGAGAAGATCTTGCGAATCTGATCGAAGACCTTGATGTAGGTCACAGGGTTGGATCGAGGTGTCCTGCCAATAGGGGCCTGATCCACCAGCAGGATCTCACTCAGCTGTTCTTCTCCTTCAATGGAGTCGAATTCGCCCACTTTGTCTTTCCATTCTCCCCTGAGTTTCTTGAGTCCCGCGTAAAGAACGTCTTGAACCAGTGTGGATTTTCCGGATCCGGAGACTCCGGTGATGCACACCAGGACTCCCAAGGGGATGCGTACGGTCAGGTCTTTGAGATTATGTTGACGGGCTCCCTGAATGGTCAGAAAGCTCCCGTTGCTGGAACGTCGGAAAACCGGAGTGGGAATGGTTTGCTTTCCCGTGAGATACTGGCCGGTAAGGGAATTCTCATTGGTCAGCAGTGAGGCCAGATTCCCGCTGTGCATGACCTCTCCCCCTTCCTCACCCGCACCAGGCCCCATGTCGATGATGCAATCCGCGGCCTCGATCATCGCTTTCTCGTGTTCTACGACGATGATGGTGTTTCCCAGATCACGCAGCTCCTTGAGAATCTCAATCAAGCGCCCCTCATCTCTGCTGTGGAGGCCAATCGAGGGTTCGTCCAGAACGTAGACAGTACCTACCAGCGAGGAACTCAACGAGGCGGCCAGATGAATACGCTGCATCTCCCCTCCACTGAGAGTCGAAGTCAATCGATCCAGAGTGAGGTACTCCAAGCCAACCTTCATCAAGAATCTCAGACGCTGTTTGATTTCCCACAAGACCTTCTGTGCGATCTGCTTCTGAGTGGGGCTGAGATCGGGTTCTGAGAAGAAGGTCTCGATTTCGGAGATGGGCAAGGCGGTTAATTGGCTCATTCTTCTACGACCCACATAGACGTCTCGCGCTTCCTGACAAAGACGCTCGCCGCCACAGTCCGGACACACGGTGTAGCCGCGGTACCGGCTGACAAAGATGCGAAGGTACATCTTGTATTTTTTCCTCTCCAGAGTGGCGAAAAATCCTTTCACACCGGGGAACTTACCTTCTCCATCCCAAATTCTGCGGCGGTCACTCTCGGGAAGTTGGGCAAAGGGCGTGTCCAACGGAATCTTCTTCTCCTCGGCGTAGGCTTCCAGCTTTTTCTGAAAGCGACGATAACGAGGCTTGGTAAAAGGCTCAATGGCACCTTCACGAAGGGTCTTTTCGGGATCGGGAATAATGAGTTCAGGATCCAGGGTGATCGTATTTCCAAAACCCTGACAGGTCGGGCACGCACCGTAAGGGTTGTTGAATGAAAACAGTCGAGGGTCGAGGGAACGGTAAGCAATATTGCAGTACTGACATTCAAATCTCTCTGTGAAGCGAAGCGAGCGGGTTGCCTCGGAATCGGATTCTTCCTCGAAGATGTGGATTTGGGCAATTCCATTTCCCTCTCGATAGCAGAGCTCAAGTGAGTCGGTAAGACGATCTTCGACATCCGGCTGAATCACCAGTCGGTCGAGCAAGATTTCGCTGTGCTCAAGTTGTTCAAGGGAGTGAAAGCTCTGGTCGGGAAGCTGACGAATGGAGGACTTTGAAATCTTGCCTACGATGAGGCGGCGGAAACCTTGTTTCAGAAGATTTTCCAGCATCGAATTCAATGGGAATGGACTCCCGTCGTTGTCTGAATTCAGGTCCAGACGGCTGCCCTTGAATGGAAAGGTAATGTAGATACGGGTACCTTTCCCCAGGAGCATGAGCTGCTCGGTGACCTCATCAATGACATTTCTGGTGACTTCTCTGCCGCATTGGTGACAGATGATGGTACCCACCCGTGAATAGAGAAGCCGCAAATAATCGTAAATTTCCGTGGCTGTACCCACTGTAGAACGTGGATTTCGGGAAGTGCTCTTTTGGCGAATGGCAATGGCCGGGCTGATGCCCTTGATCTCACGCACGCGGGGTTTGTTGATCCGTTCCAGGAATTGACGGGCGTAGGCGGAAAGGGACTCGACATAGCGACGTTGTCCCTCCGCGTAGAGTGTGTCGAAGGCCAGACTGGACTTTCCTGACCCGCTGACTCCCGTCACCACGGTCAGACGGTCGATGGGGATGTCCACATCGATGTTCTTCAGATTGTTTTGCTGGGCCCCCAGAATGTGAATGTACCTACCATGAGGGGTGTTCTTCCGCATACCGAAACCCTTAGTACTCCCTTTCATAAATACGGTAACGTTTGCGGATGGGGCTTGCGAGGCGAGGTCGCGAAGAGAGGAGGAGGCGATGCAGGGACATCGACGACGA
>JACZQQ010000072.1 GCA_022545645.1 Acidobacteriota bacterium
CCATACCCTTCAAGCATCACGACCTGAGCTGGGGTTAATGAGTAGGGGCTAACACTCCTTCTCCGAAATTCTTGGGGAAATTCGGGGACAGTCCCTTCTGGGACTGTCCCAAGAATTCCCTTCCCGAGAATTCCCCTAACATTCCTCCTCCAGAATCTCCAGGCGGTCGGGAGTATTCGGCACCACGCACAGAAACTCGAAAGGGGCCTCAATGACCTCGTAAAAGTGAGGCCTGCCTGCCGGGATGAAGAGAACGTCGTTGGCCTTCACCTCATAAACTTTTTCACCAATACCCACCCGAGCCCGGCCGGTCAAAACGTACTGCTCGTGCTCAACCGTGTTGGTGTGCCGCGGCATACCCCCTCCCTCTCCCATGATGAACCGCCGCAAAAAGAAGTTGGGCGCGCCCTCCTTCTCACCGATCAACACCTGGGTTTGGGTAGCAGAACCCGCCGCCACCTCGTTCTTCGTGACTGCGTTGGCGGACTTGACCACCTCGGGAGTGGATTGTTGAGGGCTGCTCTCTTTTTCTCCCATGACTATATCTCTTTCAGGGTTGGTTGCCGGCGATAAAATTGGTGGTGAGCAGAGCCCAATAATCGGGATAGAGGTTCTGGTCGTAGTCTTCCAGGAAGACGGTCATCTTCTGAAGAATGGTGCTCAACCGATGGCCGGGAACCCGGGCAGGATGGAGTCCTCCAAGACCCGTAAAAGCACGGATGAAGAGGCTCTTCTCGTCGATCGGTAACTTTCGGATATTTTCAGCAAAGGCATCAAAGATTCCGCTGCGAAACAGATATTGCTCCACATTGGAGGTATAGAAGACGTTGATGGAATATCCGTTCTCCTTAAGATAGTCTCCCACGGTCGCGAGTGCCTTGTCCCCGGAAAAATTTCCCACCACGGGAATAATCCGATTGCTCAGGTGAAGCTCTCGAACGAACTGGTAATCCTTCTCCTGAGCCAGGAAATTGCCCAGCTGGCCTTGAAGATCCTTCTCCAGAATCATGCCTCTCAGTGTTGGAAAGCGTCCCCAACTCCATCTCCCCCGAAACCAAAACCGGATTTCGAGATTCTCCTCCCAGAAAACAGCATAGACGTACTCCAGCGCAGTTCGGTCATCCGAGGAAAGCGGAAACTGGAAGTCTGTTTGGATGGTCTTTTCAATGATGCCGAAGTTCTCTCTGAAGGTCTCCTCCGTTCCCGGTGTCCGCTCGAAGTAGCTGACCAGGTCGGGTAAAGAGGTATCGGATCCTGGAGGGTTCTCTCCCCCTAGAGGTTTGCTAAACAGCCAGGACAAAAACTGGGCTCGGTTCTCGGAGAGATGGAAGATGGCCTTGTACATGAGCTGTTGGATCATGGCCTGGCGGCGAATATCGACGATGAAAGCAATTTGGGGACGGATCTTGGCAATATAGGAGAAGTTCTGTTCCGGTCCGACTCCGATGTAGGCTCCCTCGCCCGTACTGGCAAGTTCCTCCAACTTACCCAGAACATGCAAGTAGGAAGTCTCGTTGGAAACAAAGTTGTCGGAGAGGAAGTAACCCTCCTCCTCGGAGAACTCTCGGATCATACGAGAGAACTCCGCTGCCGAGATGACCTGCTCTTGCGACTGAGGCTGGTAGGCCTTCTGTTCACTGGGAGCGATCAGCCCGATCCCCAAGCCCACCACAACCAGGGCTCCCAATAGGTGGTAGAAGGAAGGCACTCCTCCTCTGAGAATCAGGTTCAAAAGTGGAATCCGGAGCATCACCCGTTTGAGCACTGGCCTTATCCCTCTTCCATTCGTGTCCTTATATTACCTCAAATGGGATCTTTGAGTTCTGAGAGTCTCTTCAGCCCAGGCGGGTGCTGTGAACAGCAAGTCCCTTTGCTCAGACAGGCCCGCAGGCTAAAGAGGGCGTCGCAAAAGTCCACTTGATTTTGATTAACGCTTGTAGGGGCGCACAGCCGTGCGCCCCTACACAAGAAACCTGGGTCAGCCGACTTTTGCCTGCGGGCCCTCTAACGAGGCACTCAATTATCGGCAAACATTTTCACTATCTCGGAACGGGGTTTTCCGATATGCTCCACATCCTCATCTGCAAAGGTGTAGGCCGGTCCGACCGCCTGCATTCCGAAGTCCTTGGCCAAGGACTCCTGCAGCACGACCATTTTGCCCCCCACCATCGTCATCAAGGGACGGATTTTGAGAATGTCATCCAAGGGAATAGTGAAATAGTCCCGATCAATGACCAGCAAGTCGGCGAACTTGCCCTCTTCCAGCGAACCGAGCTTGTCCTCTTTCAGAACGTATTCAGAGGCCCAGGTACTGTACATCTTCAGGGCCTGTACCCGGTCGATTCGTTCCTCCGGCTGCCAAACTTCTCCGTCGTACTTGCGGGTCGCCGACAGCCACATCAGGTAAAAGGGAGGCTGAAAACGCGCCGTCCCCTGGTCCCTCGCTCTCGCTCCGTAATGCTGTCCCACCAGCTTAACGCCCGAGTCAAGCCAAGTCTTGAAGGGCAAGATAAAGGGCTCGATTTGTGGGCCATAATCCTTGATCCAATCACGGGTATCATGGAGGTAGTTGGGACCGCAGCTCAAATAGATCCCATAGTCTTTCAGCCCCTGGATGATGTCCGGGGCCTTCCCGATGAGGTTGCAGTGCTCGCCCGTCAACCTGGCGGCGCGCACATCCTCCATGCTCCAGCCATTCACTGCCCGGGCACGATCGATCATTTTAAAAAAGGACCGGGCGGATTCACTCCCACACATATGTACTCCTGCCAACCGCCAGCCCGCCTTCAAGGCATTTTCCAGGGTATCCCAGGGCAGTTCACCTGGTTGTGGGCAAACTTCCCGAGCCTTAATGTGCGGCGGCGCCTGTGTATCGGGTCCCGTACAGGATTCCGGGTAGATCGAATCCCAGCGCTCTGAAGCCACTCCGTCAAACCAAAAGTAGTCATCACCAATGCCCTGCAGGACTCCCGTGCGTCGATAGATCTGACGGGTCTGCTGAGGATCGGTGGGCATGCGATGTATTTCGTAGTGCCCGGCGAAACGAATGGGCATCTGGCCCAAACCTGCCAGGGTTGCATAGCCGGTCATGATCTTGGGGAATTGAATACGACTGGAAAAGGTACTCACTCCCAGAGCAGCGAAGTCCTCGGAAACGAGTTTGAGGGCCTGTGCCAGAATGGTTGGAGGAAGTTTCTGGAGAAAGAGTTCCCAATCGATCACGGACATTTCCTGACTTCCCACCCACCCGATGGCAGCAATGTCCTCATGAATCACATCCCCATGCATCGTCTCCTGAATGGATGCCGAGTATCCCGGCAGAAAGTCATTCAACATCTCCAGGGCCTTGGAATTAATCCAGCCTCTGGGGCCGGGCCGCACCAAAAGGGGATTTTCGGACGACCACAGGTCCAGTGTCTTGCGGTTGGTCAGACGTCGGGTCCACCCCCAGAAGTTGGCCTCGTTGGGCGCTTCGGGATGACCCTGAATGCGCAGGACCACCCACTGGCCCGGGTCCACCTTTTTGACGGCGTCCTGGATGGTTTTCCGCATGATGGCTTGAGTTTTTTCCAGGTCCCGGTCCGCCTGCATCGAGACGATAATCCCGTCGGGCGGATACTTGAAGCCGAAGCGGTCCAAGTATTGGATGGCAGCCCCATAAATGTGACTGTGAGGCTCAACGATGCCGGGTATCAGGGTTCGTCCCTTCAGGTCCAGAATCTTGGTGTCCGGTCCCGCCAAGGCCCGAACCTCCGCACTCGTCCCCAGTTTCACGATTTGGTCCCCCTTGACGGCAACGCCTTGGTAGATATTTCCCGCGTTGGCGGAGGAAGACCGATCGTCCATGCTCACGATCTTGCCGTTGACGAAGATCGTATCCGCATATCCAAATTTGGCTACCTCTGGCGCCAGCTGACCGAAAGCACTCGACAGCTGAAAAAGAAACAGCAGGGCCGGAATCGGCCAAACACCCAGAACTCTTCTGATGGATTGATGGTTTCTCATCAAATCACACCTCCCTACAGGTTTAATGGTAAACGTACCCGATTTAGATGGTGTCTACTAATGAAGCAAGAGTCGAAAGTTGTCAACCCCTTCCGTCACTTCGTGGCGTCGTGCTTTCGTGACTTCGTCACTACTGTGCCTTGTGGGATGAGTCAAGTTCTGCTACATTTCCCTCCTTTGTAATGGACCTGATTTGAAAAGGATAAATGGATGGCGGATACACTCAAGATTGGCGTAATTGGCGGTGACGGAACCGGACCGGAAGTGGCCCGGGAAGCCTGCAAGGTGCTCAACGCCGTAGCACCGCTGGAGAACTTCAAATACGAAACCACCGAGTTTGATTACGGCGGCGATCGGTATCTGAAAACAGGCGAGGTCATCACCGAAAAGCAGATCGATGAGTTTCGGCAATTCGATGTGATGTACCTGGGTGCTGTAGGCCACCCAGAGGTGCCACCGGGCATCTTGGAGAAGGGCCTGCTGCTGGAGATCCGCTTCCAGCTGGATCAATACATCAACCTTCGCCCGGTCAAGCTCTATCCGGGCGTCGACTGCCCCCTCAAGGACAAGGGTCCGGAGGACATCCACTTCGAGGTGGTTCGTGAGAACACGGAGGACCTTTACTGTGGGGCGGGTGGATTTCTGCGCAAGAACACGGCACAGGAAATAGCCACCCAGGAGATGATTGCCACCCGTTTCGGCGTTGAACGATGCCTGCGCTGGGCCTTTGAGCTCTGCCGGCGGCGCAAAGATCGTAACCAACTCACGCTTGTGCACAAAACCAACGTCCTCACCTACGCGGGCGATCTTTGGTTCCGTGCCTTTGAGGAGATCGGTGAGGCCGACTATCCCGACATCAAACGCGACTACAATCACATCGACGCAGCCTGCATGTGGTTTATAAAGAATCCTGAATATTATGACACGATGGTCGTCTCCAACATGTTTGGGGACATCATCACCGACTTGGGTGCCATGATTCAAGGGGGCCTGGGGGTGGCGGCCGGTGGCAACATCAATCCCGACCCCGGCGGCTGCAGTATGTTTGAGCCCATGGGAGGCTCAGCCCCAAAGTATACCGGACAGGAGGTCATCAATCCGATCGCAGCCATCGCCGCCATGGGCATGCTGCTGAACCTGGTGGGTGATCAAAAGAAAGCACCGAACGTGGTGGCGGCCGCTCATCGAATCGAGGAAGCCATCTCCAAGACCACTCCCAAGATGAAAAGCATGTCGGCTGGCCGGATGGGTTACACCACAAGCGAAGTCGGTGATTTGGTCAGTGAGGCGCTGTAAGGATCACAGGAGTGGATCAACGCCCCGACCTTGAAGCCATTGACCAGGCACTCCAGCACATCCGAGGGTCCATTCACCGCACTCCGGTCCTCACTTGCAGCACCATCGATCAAAAGGTCGGTGCCCAGTTGTTCTTCAAGTGTGAGAACTTCCAGAAGAGTGGTTCCTTCAAATTTCGTGGTGCCTCCCACGCCGTGTTGTCGCTGGATGAGTCCCAGGCGAGCCGTGGCGTCCTGACTCATTCTTCCGGTAATTATGCTGCGGCCCTGGCCTTGGCCGCCCGCAACCGAGGTATTCCCGCCTATATCGTCATGCCCTCCAACGCACCCTCGGTGAAACAAGCGGCAGCCAAAGAGTACGGTGGAGAGATCACCGTCTGTGAGCCCACCATGTCGGCCAGGGAAGAGAGGGCCGCGGAAATTCAAGAGCGAACCGGCGCCAGTCTGATTCACACCTTCAATAACCCTCACAACATCTGTGGATACGGAACTGCAGCATTCGAATTGCTCGAGGAGGTGCCGGAGTTGGAGGTCATCCTGACGCCCACGGGCGGCGGCGGTCTCTTGAGTGGGACTCTCATCGCCGCCAAAGGCCTCAAACCTGA
The DNA here is from genome assembly GCA_022545645.1 of Acidobacteriota bacterium. Lineage (GTDB taxonomy): Bacteria > Acidobacteriota > UBA6911 > RPQK01 > JADFOI01 > JADFOI01. Next base: position 5,906 of record JACZQQ010000072.1, read on the forward strand.
TATCCAGGTGATGGGTGCCGAGCCGGCCGGGGCCGACGACGCCTATCGTTCCTGGAAGGCGGGCAAGCGGATTGTGCTGGAGCAAGCCCATACCATCGCCGATGGATTGCGGACGAGTCTTGGCGAAGAGACCTTCCCCATCATCAAGGAGCTGGTGGATGCCATTGTCCTGACCAGCGAGGAGGCCATTATGGAAGCGATGTGGCTGGTCTTGGAGCGGATGAAGATCGTAGTGGAACCCTCCGCCGTGGTTCCCCTGGCCGTGTTGTTGGAACAGAAGGTCAACCTGGCCGGCCGGAAGGTGGGAATTATTCTCTCGGGGGGCAACGTCGATCTGGAAGCCTGTCTGAGTCATAGCCTGGATGATGCATAATCCAGTCTAGTGTCTCACACCGAATAGACATCCCCACTCCTTGAAACTACAATAAGTCCCACTTCTACCAGCCGTTCTGGAACAACGGGGGATTGAAACGATGCCTGATGATAAGGTGATTCGAGATCATGTGCTGAAGCTCCTGAAAGGACGTCAGGGCCATGTGGACTTTGAGAACGTCATGGCCAACCTACCTCGAGAGTTTCAAGGGAAGAAGCCGGAAGGAGCACCCCATACTCCCTGGCAACTGTTGGAGCACATGCGAATTGCTCAAGGGGACATACTGGAGTTCAGCCGCGACCCCAAGCATGTATCCCCGAAATTTCCGGAGGGTTACTGGCCCAATAGCGAGGCTCCCCCTGATGAGGGCGCCTGGCAAAAGAGCGTGACTTCGTTTGCTGCCGATCTTCAGGCCATGGCGGATCTGGTAGCGGATCCCTCCACGGATCTCTATGCCCGGATTCCCCACGGCAGCGGACAGACGATCCTCAGAGAAGCCCTGTTGGTCGCAGACCATAACGCCTATCACTTGGGACAGCTGGTGCTCTTGCGGCGACTCCTGGGCGTCTGGATTGAAGGGAAGCATGCAATATAAAGCCGGGATGAACAATAATCCCAGCTAAGGAGCAACCATGGAAAACAAACTGATTCCGTTTCTGGCCATGTCTATGATCTTGGGCGTCATCCTTTGTGGGACCACGCCAGCCCAGAACAAGCCCAAGATAGCGGTCTTTGCCGGAAGTAACGCAACGGTCCAGAACAGCGTCCCTCTGGTGAGCAGCAACAAGGCCAGGGCTCAACATGGCCTCCCTCTTCGGACAAATCCTGATGGGAGTCCTGATCGCTTCGACCATCTGGTTCCTCAACGACTGGCAGCGCCGGTAGAAGTCCTGATCGAGCAGTTCAGTGGGCATCCTCTGGAAAGGGACGTGGCCGAACTGTACGGGCCGCCTGACGGCTACCTGGATTCCAAGGGCAGATTGCACACCACCCGGCAAAACCCAGAGGACAAACCCGTTTATCGAGTTACCCTGCTACCTGAAGACGGGCTCTATCTCCTACCCTATATGGCCCTTCAGGCTGATGGGACGGCGTGGGACGCCCCTTGCGCTTTTCCGAACTCCCCATTTGAGAAATGCCGGCAGACCTTTTTTCCTGATCCCTCCCGACTTTTCGAGGAGATCGACCGCGGCATTGGAGGAAAAAGCGGAGGCGGAACAGCCAATCTGTTGAGTTCCAAAGCCGATTTTGACTTCTTTCGTGCCCTCCCTTCCGGAGGCTATACCAAGGGTCTCTCTCACACCGACCGCACCGATGTCGGTTCCGGTGGTATTGAGCCTGAGACCGTGGGAGAGGATTTTTTCCCCTATGCGCCTTACCGCAAGGATCCACGGATGGAAGATCTTGCCAAAGTAACCAACACCGTTCAAAGGGCTCTGAACACGGGTGATTATGTGGGTGCCATCTGGCTGGAGAGCAGCTACAATGTTGCCGGGACGACCTATTGGCTGAACCTGCTGATTGACACCGAGCTCCCCATTTCCGGGAATTCCTCCCAACGTCCCCATGGCATTGTCGGCAATGATGGCGACCGTAACATCATTGATTCTGTGGATTACATCCTCTCCAGGATATGGGCAAACGAGGAAGGAAAGGACGATATTGGCGCGGTCATGCTGGCAGCTCAGCAGATCTTTACCTCTCGTGAAGTGGAGAAGGAAGACGCCCGGCCGGGAGGTTACCGAGCCACCGGCGGGCATGGAGGCATCCTGGGCACCATTGGTCCTCCCGCCACCATCTGGTTTCAACCCACCAGCTTGCACACCTGGAAATCGGCCCTCAATCTGACCCGGCTCCCTTCCACAGTTCAAGGGGTGAGGAAAATAGACGGACAAATCAGAAACGTTGAGGTCAGGATTAAGGATAGGGAAGGTTTTCTTCTGGGCGACGCCATTCCCAAGGTCACCATGGTGAGATACAACCGCTACGTGAAAGATAATGCGCTGGCAAAAGCGGAAGAGGAGGTCGAGGTTTCGGCCAGAATCGAAAAGAATCTCAGGGACAGACCGTTGAGCGGCTTCGTGGCAGAGGGCATGGGTGGAAGGGTCCACGAGCCTTTGGAGGCGGCCCTGGAAATCGCCGCACTCAGTGGCATGCCCGTGGTGAGGGTGGCCCGGGGCGACGAGTGGACCATGGTACGACCCAACCCTTCGAATTTAACCGTCGAAGGGAACAATCTGACGCCGCTTAAGGCAAGGTTGCTGCTCATGGCTGCCCTGATGAAGTTCGGAAGCCCTCCGGTGGCTGCTGATCCCAGAAATCCCACTCAAGCTGAAAAGAAGGCGGTACAGGATAAGATGAACCAGTACCAGGAGGTTTTCAACACCCACTGACCGGCGCCTGTGTCAGGGCCGATCCCCTCAGCGGAAACTTTGAATGATGACCACTCCGGTTGTGATTGTATTAAACGGAGTGATCGTGGCGGTCACGGATGACCGGCCACGAATCCTCACCGTAAAGCACCCGGATGATTCTCTTAGAGTGCCCGAGGGGGCCGATTTTGGGAACGGGGCAGCCCCGGACGCACTCCCTTTTGGGCCTCTTGACCCGGCTGCTGACCGCACGCTTGAGTTGGGCCTCAATGGCTGGGTGCAAGAACAAACCGGGATCGAGTTGGGGTATGTCGAGCAACTCTACAGTTTCGGGGACCGCAATCGAGAACCGGGGGTTCGTCAAGGGGGACCGCGGGTCATTTCCATAGCCTATCTGGCCCTGGTGAGGGAGGAACAGCTCTCCGTTCGAGGTGAAGCAAACTGGCGAGACTGGTACGAGTACTTTCCCTGGGAGGATTGGCTGTGGAGGCGCCCATCCATGATCGATGAGCAAATCGCCCCAGCTCTGGCCCGGTGGGCTAAAGCGGCTACCGATACTAGTCTTCGCAGCCGCCGGCAGGAAAGGATCGAGATCGCTTTTGGACTGGAGGGAGCTCCCTGGGACCAGGAGCGAGTGCTGGAACGCTATGAGCTTCTCTACGAAGCCGGCCTGGTTGCCGAGCAGGCACTGGACACAATCGTAGCGAGAAGAGAGCGGCAAGAATCTCAAAAGAGTTCTCAAGGGTCCTTCAGGCAAACCAAATCGAGCCTGCTGGGTCGACCGATGGCACTGGATCACCGCCGTATTCTGGCTACTGCACTGGGCCGACTTCGGGGCAAAATCAAGTATCGTCCCGTGGTCTTCGAACTGCTTTCCCCCACCTTTACCTTGCTGCAGCTTCAGCGGGTTGTGGAAGCTCTAGCAGGAGTCCGTCTACACAAGCAAAACTTTCGGCGCTTGGTGGAAAAGGGAGGGCTGGTGGAGGGTACCGGCCAGTTGGACCCGAAAACCGGCGGCCGACCCGCCGAGCTTTTTTGCTTTCGCCGCGAGGTGCTTCGAGAACGCCCGGCCCCGGGAATCGGCCTTCCTGGAGCCCTGACCAAGTAAAAACTTGCACCTAAGAAAAAATGGCGAACTTGCTTGATCAGGGAGAGGAATGTTAGTTATACTCACTTTAAGCATAAGGAGTGTCTTTCGATGACAGCTACACGAGCAACTGAACCGGTGGCGACCGATCTTCCTTATACGCCTGAGGTGGCTCAGGCGGCCGCGCTGACCTATGAACGCTTGCGCCATGTGATTCCCAAAATCGAGTGGCCTGTTCATGCCCCTCTGATTGTTGCCATCAACAAATTGAAAAGACGGCGCAACGCCATAATTCTGGCCCACAACTATCAGACCCCAGAGATCTTTCACGGTGTTGCCGACCTCAGCGGTGACTCTCTGGCCCTGGCTCGGCAAGCGGTGGAAACCGACGCCGACGTGATCGTTCTGTGCGGGGTTCATTTCATGGCTGAGACCGCAAAGTTACTGAACCCTGAAAAGACGGTTCTGATCCCTGACCTTGAAGCGGGCTGCTCATTGGCGGCATCGATCACGGCCGAAGATGTTCGACTCTTGCGTGAGCGATACCCTTCAGTCCCGGTGGTGACCTACGTGAATACCTCGGCTGCCGTGAAAGCCGAATCCGATATCTGCTGTACCTCGGCCAACGCTGTAGAGGTGGTGGAATCACTGGGCAGTGAGCGAGTCATCTTCCTGCCCGACGAGTTTCTGGCACGACACATTGCTTCCCAGACCGACGTCGATGTGATCATTTGGAAGGGTCGTTGCGAGGTGCACGAACGTTTTACCAGCGATGATCTTTCCGGTTATCGACAACAGTTCTCGGACATCCAAATCCTGGCTCATCCTGAGTGTCCCCCCGACGTTCTGGCAGAAGCCGACTTTGTGGGCTCTACCTCAGCCATGATTCAGCACGTAGGGAACGAACGACCTAAGCGAGTCGTCCTGATTACGGAGTGCTCCATGAGTGACAATGTGGCTGTGGAGTTTCCCGAGATTGAGTTTATACGCCCCTGCAATCTTTGCCCCCACATGAAAAGAATTACCTTGCCCAAGATCCTCAGATCCCTCCAGACCCTGGAACACCGGGTTGAGGTCGACCTTCAGATTGCTGAACCGGCCCGGCGCGCCGTGGAAAGAATGCTGGCCCTGGGCTAACATGAAATCCGGTTCAGTGGGTGTTCTGATCATGGCTTACGGCAGTGCGCCCTCGCTGGACGATCAAGCCATATCGGACTACCTGCGACACATTCTTCAGTACTATCGTAAAACCGAGCCCACCGAGGAAGAATGCAGAAACCTGAAGGAGCGCTAGCAGGCCGTCGGGGGTT
>JACZQQ010000073.1 GCA_022545645.1 Acidobacteriota bacterium
AGCCACTTTGATGATGGCGGGTCTAGCCTCCCAAAAATACGGGGAGGCCCTGACCGATGAGCAGGAGATCGTCATGGCGGCGGCAGACATGATCATGGAGGTGCATGGGATGGAAAGCGGTCTGCTCAGGGTTTTAAAGATTGCCCAGAAGGGGTCGGATAACCTGGAGTTGTGTGAAAAGCTGATCCGCTGCTACATCCATGATGCCATCGACAAGATCAGCCTCTCGGGGAAAAAGATTTTGGGGGCGGTTTCGGAAGGAGACGAGCAGCGCACCTATCAGGCCGCTTTGCGAAAATTTTGCAAACACTCGCTGTTGAACTCCATCTCCATGCGACGGGATATTGCCGGCGCGCTCTTGAAGGCGCAGGAATATAACCTTTAGGCCAGCGTGCTGTTGTGCTGTCGTGCGGTTGTGCGGTCGTATAGAATAGGGCCAACATGCCATCGGTCGAGAAGATCCTCCGGAAGACCTACCAGGGCAAGCGGATCGGTCCTGAGGAAGGACTGGCTCTTCTGCAGTCCGGGGAGTTTCAGAAAGTGGGACAGGCGGCCGACTACGTGCGTCGCCAGAAATGTCCGGATGGGGTCGTTTCTTTCCTGATCGATCGCAATATCAGCTACACCAACGTCTGCGTGGCCCGCTGCACCTTCTGCAATTTCTATCGGAAACCGGGTGCGGAAGGGGGGTACATCCTCTCTTTGGAGTCGATCTTCAAGAAGATTGAAGAGACCCTTGAACTGGGAGGAACGGGAATCCTGATGCAGGGAGGGATGCACCCCGACCTGAAGATCGACTACTATGAAAATCTGCTCAGTTCCATCCGCGACCGCTACCCCATCCACCTGCACTGTTTCTCACCGCCGGAAGTGGTGGTCCTGGCCCGTTTGAGCAAGATCAGTATTCGAGAAGCGATTCGCCGTCTCAAGGCGGCCGGTCTGGTTTCCATCCCGGGCGGAGGTGCCGAAATTCTGACCGAAAGGATGCGCAAGGAGATCAGCCCCGGCAAGTGCACCGCTGATCAGTGGCTGGAAGTCATGCGCATTGCTCACCAAGAAGGGCTGCTCACCACGGCAACCATGATGATCGGGGGAGGGGAGACCCTTGAAGAACGCATCGAGCATCTGGACCGGCTGCGCAGACTGCAGGATGAGACGGGTGGATTTGTGGCCTTCATTCCCTGGAACGTCCAGCTGGAGGGAACTCCCATGCAGGCTTCCATCAGCAGGAGAGTGGGCCCGGTGGAATACCTCACCCTTTTGGCGGTCAGCCGCATCTACCTGGACAATTTCCGCAACCTCCAGGTCTCCTGGCTCACCCAGGGTTTATCGGTTGCCCAGATAGCGCTTCACTTTGGAGCCAACGATGTGGGCAGCATCATGATTGAAGAAAATGTCATGAGCACGGCAGGCGCCCACAACACCGCCACTCGAGAGAACCTCCTCACCGTGATCGAAGAAGCGGGTTTTACCCCCGCCCAGCGCGACACCCTCTACCAGACCTTCCGCCGCATTGCGTAAACACGCGCTTTGCGCGTGTTTCGTGCAGTCGTGCTTTCGTCACTTCGTGACGCCGGGCATTCGTGCTGTCGTGCTGTCGGAGCGCGCGAAGCGCGCGCCTTCCAGGTTCCAAGTCAGGTTTGGAATTTGGAATTTGAGATTTGTTAGGAATTTGAGATTTGGAATTTTGGATTTCCGGCCTTTGGCCGGCGCTGGCTTGACTTTGGCTCCGAATGTATAAATATACATAATTTGTGTATAGAGAAAAAGAGAAGCGCCACCAGGCCATCCTCGATTTGGTCGATCGAACGAATCTTTCCAGCCAGGAAAACCTGCGCAAAATGCTGGGAACAAGTGGTTTTGAAGTCACACAGGCCACTTTGTCCCGGGACCTGAAAGAACTGCATGTGGTCAAGACGACCGGCGAAGATGGTGAATATAAATATGCGATTATGGAAGAAATTCCCGGCCTTCAGATTGCCAGCTGCGACGTCAGTGGGAATCTGCTGGTTCTGCACACCGACCCGGGAATGGCTCCGGCTGTGGCTTACCGGGTGGATGCCCTGCGGTTGGCCGGGATTTTAGGGACGGTAGCGGGTGATGATACCCTCCTGGTGGTGGTGGCGGAAGGATACGATGCCCGTAAGGTGAGGAAGGATTTATGGCAAGGGGTTCAGAAGTAAAGAAAATCGTTTTGGCTTATTCAGGTGGCCTGGATACTTCGGTCATGCTGCATTGGCTCAAGGAGAAGTATGGGTGTCCCATTCTGGCCTTCGTGGCCGATGTGGGCCAGGGTGAGGATTTGCCCTCCATTGAAAAGAAGGCCTACGAAACCGGCGCCGATAAAGTGGTCATTTCCGACCTGCGCGAGGAGTTCGTCCGGGAATTTTGCTTTCCCGCCATGCAGGCCCACGCCCTTTACGAGGGGGAGTATCTGATGGGAACCTCACTGGCGCGGCCGGCGATTGCCCGCGAGCAGGTCAAGGTGGCTGCCGATTGGGGTGCGGATGCCGTTGCTCACGGTTCGACGGGCAAGGGCAACGATCAGATTCGGTTCGAATTGACCTTTCAGGCCCTGGCTCCTGAATTGAAGATTATTGCCCCCTGGAGAAGCTGGGAGTTCAGGGGGCGCAGTGATCTGATCACCTATGCCCAGACCTGGGGAATTCCCATTACCTCGACCCAGGAGAAGCCCTACAGCATCGATCAGAACATCATGCATACTTCCTACGAGGGAGGCATCTTGGAGGATCCCTGGGAAGCTCCTCCTGAAGATATTTTCCTGCTCAGTGTGGCCCCACAACAGGCCCCCGATGCCCCGACTGAGATGGTCATCGATTTTGAGTCGGGCATTCCCGTCAAGGTGAACGACAAGGCCATGGGACCGGTGGAGATTCTCCAGGAACTGAACCGGGTTGCCGGTGCCAACGGTGTGGGGCGTGTCGATCTGGTGGAGAACCGGATGGTGGGTATGAAGTCCCGGGGTGTCTATGAAACACCGGGCATGACGGTATTGCACAAGACCCATCGTGCCCTGGAGTCCCTGACCCTGGATCGTGAAGTGCAGCACCTGAAAGATGACTTGGCTCCCCGTATTGCCGAGTTGATTTACTACGGATTTTGGTTTGCTCCGGAAATGGAGCTTTTATTGCAGCTGATCCAGAATTCTCAGACCCGGGTCACGGGCAAGGTCAGGATCCAGCTTTACAAGGGAAACTGCGTGGTTCAGGGTCGAAGTTCACCCTTTAATCTCTACGATCCCGCTTACGCCACCTTCGAGGCCGACGAGGTTTATTCGCAGGCTGATGCACAGGGGTTTATTCAACTCCAGGGGCTGCGTTTGAGAGTGGCCGCGCTCTTGGAAAAGGGCCGTCAGCTGGAAGCGGTGGATAAGACCCGCTGAAGAAGTGTTCGGGCCGGCCACAGGTAGCCCAATGAGTGAAGAAAAGACGAAAAAACCGTGGGGAGGACGATTCAAGTCAGAGCTGGATCCTGTGGTCCTGGAATACACTCGTTCGGTTCATCTGGACCGGCGGCTGGCCCCTTACGACCTTCAAGGCAGTCGAGCTCATGTGCGCATGCTGGCGGCCCAGGGGATTGTGAGCTCGGAGGATGAAAAACGAATCCTTGAGGGTCTCAAGCAAATCGAGGAAGAGATCGAGTCGGGCGAGTTCCCCTATCGGGATGAGCTGGAAGACATCCATATGAACATTGAGCATCGCTTGCAGGAGATTGTGGGTGAAGCAGGAGGTCGGCTTCATACGGGCAGGAGCAGAAATGATCAAGTGTCTCTGGATCTGAGGCTGTTTTGCCTGGACACGGCGCTGCGCTGGCGGACTCAGATTCTGGAGGTTCACAAGGCTCTGCTCGAGCGTGCCCAGGAACTCAAGGGCGATCTTTTCCCCGGCTGGACTCATTTACAGGCCGCACAGCCTCTGTCCTGGGGGCATTACCTGCTGGCTTTTTGTGAGATGTTGGGCCGGGACAATTCTCGCTTGACCGATTACCAGAAGCTACACTCCAGGTCTCCGCTGGGGGCAGGAGCCTTGACCGGAAGCACGCTTCCTCTGGACCCGGAACGAAGCGCCCAGGAACTGGGATTCTCAGCCAGCTTTGCCAACAGCTACGACGTGGTGGGAGATCGGGACTTCCTTCTGGAACTGCTTCAGATCGCCAGTCAGCTGATGATTCATCTGAGCCGTCTTGCCGAGGATTTTATCTATCTTTCCAGTACGGCTGTTCATTGGATTGAGCTGCCCGATTCGCTCTGTACGGGCAGCAGCATGATGCCCCAGAAGAAGAATCTGGATGTGCTGGAACTGACACGCGGCAAAACGGCCTCCGTTTTGGGCCACGCTTCGGCCATGGCTATTTTGCTCAAGGGGCTTCCCACTTCCTACCATCGCGACCTTCAGCAGGACAAGGAGCACCTCTTTAAAGCCGTGGACGACGTGGGCGGAACTTTGGAGGTGATTCCTCTGGTGATCGCCGGATTTCGAGTCGACACCGAGCGGGTCCAGGCTGCCCTCAAGCAGGGTTTTTTGATGGCCACCGATCTGGCCGAGTACCTGGTGACCCGGGGCAGTCCCTTTCGGGTGGCCCATGAGACGGTGGGAAAGCTGGTGGCCTATTGCCTGGAAAAAGAGCTGACCCTGGAAGAATTGCCTTTGGAGAAGCTTCAGGAACTGGCTCCCGAATGCGGCCCTGAGGTCAGCGAAGTCCTCAAGCCGGAGAGCTTTCTGAGGCGACGCTGGCACAAAGGGAGTTCGGGACGGGTCTCCATTGAGCAGCAGATTGTCCATTGGAAGGAATGGATCGAAAATCTCTCATGAAAGACTTTCTCTCCCTGAAAGATCTCAGTGTGGAGTGGTGGAAGCAGTTGCTTCATGTGAGCGCCGAGGTCAAGCAGCGGCCCAGCTATTTCCGCCAGATGCTGGGGGGCAAGAGCTCGGTGCTGATTTTTGAAAAGTCATCCCTTCGCACCCGCCTCACCTTCGAGTTGGGAATGAAACAGCTGGGTGGTGATGCCGTTTTCCTCGACCATCAGGAGTCCCGCCTGGGTGGGCGTGAGTCAATCACCGATGTGGCCCGCAATCTGGAGCGATGGTTTGACTGCATCGTGACCCGAACCTTTTCCCATGAGGCGGCCGTCCAACTGGCCGAGCAAGCCTCCATACCGGTGATCAATGGTCTCAGTGATGCGGAACACCCCTGCCAGGCCCTTGCCGATGTCTTCACGCTGCAGGAGAAGTGGGGAGAGGTAAAGGGGAAGACGCTTGTTTTTATCGGGGATGGAAACAACGTCTGCACCTCGCTCATTCACGCTGCCGCCCTTTCGGGCATGTCCCTGGTAGCCGTCACTCCCGACTCCCATCAGCCCTACCCGGAAGCTGCCCAGGATTTCGAGAGTCTTTCCACCTCCGCTACAGCCTCCTACCGCTGGACCGAATCCGTAGAGGGCCTGCAAGGAGCGGATGCTGTCTACACCGACACCTGGGTGAGTATGGGACAGGAAGAGGAAACCCGGGAGCGGGTTCGAGTCCTACAGAGCTACCAGGTGACCCCGGAACTGATGGCCTCAACCGGGAAGGATTCGTATTTCATGCACTGTCTTCCCGCCCATCGCAACCAGGAAGTCACCGATTCGGTCATGGATTCCTCCCAATCCCTGGTCTACGAGCAGGCAGAGAACCGGCTTCATGTCCAGAAGGCCCTTCTTCTACTGTTGCTCGCTCCCAAAGAGGTGGAGCGCTACTTGCGGCTCGAGAAGTTCGCCAGCTGGAAAAGCTAAAACAGCTGGCAACTGACAACTGACAGCACGACAGCACGACCGCACAGGTCACGAAGTGACGGTAGCACGAAAGCACAAATACACGGCGTCATGATGTCCGGAGCCCCAGCGGGGCGCCATGAAATAGCCAGGGGTGTAAACCCCTGGAATAGATTCAGCGACAGATTAGAGCCCTGAAGGGGCGGCACATCCGGGAACCTGGAACCTGGTGGAACCTGGAACGCGCACCACAGCACGACGCCACGAAGTGACGAGCGCAGCGCGCTTGGCGCGCATTGACACCCCAGAGGCGCTGTGTTAGTTTTTGCCTCTACGCAAAGCCGATTTTCCAGGGGGTCTTGATGTCAAGAAAGGGCAGACATTTATTTACGTCGGAGTCAGTAACCGAAGGGCATCCCGATAAAATCGCCGATCAGATCTCGGATGCCATTTTGGATGGGGTCCTGGAGCAGGAACCGCATGGCCGGGTGGCCTGCGAGACCCTGGTGACGACCGGACTGGTCATCATCGCCGGAGAGATCACCACCAAAGGCTATGTGGACTTTCCTGCGGTGGCCAGAGAAGTCATTCGTGATGTGGGGTATACGCGGTCCGAATATGGAATCGATTATGAAACCTGCGGCGTCATCAGTTCCGTTGACCGGCAGTCCTCGGATATCGCTCAGGGAGTGGATACCGGCGGTGCCGGTGATCAGGGATTGATGTTCGGCTATGCCTGCTCGGAAACTCCCCAGCTCATGCCCATGCCCATCGTTCTGGCTCATCAATTGGTCAAGCGGCTGGCCCAGTGTCGAAAGCAGGGAATCATTGATTGGCTCCGGCCCGATGGCAAGTCACAGGTTACGGTGGAGTACGAGGGAGACAAACCGGTTCGAGTGGATGCCGTTGTAATTGCTGCTCAGCATAACCCCGAGGTCACGAATGACGAGATCGCACAGACCATCCAGGAAAAAGTGATCAAGCCCGTCATTTCCGAAGAATTACTCGACAGGGACACCAAGTTTCACATCAATCCCACCGGCCGTTTTGTCATCGGAGGGCCTCAGGGAGATTGTGGTGTGACGGGACGCAAAATCATTGTCGATACCTACGGCGGCGTAGGCAGCCATGGCGGAGGGGCTTTTTCAGGTAAGGATCCCTCTAAAGTCGACCGGTCGGCTTCCTACATGGCTCGTTACATCGCCAAGAATTGTGTGGCTGCAGGTTTGGCCGAACGTATGGAAATTCAGCTGGCCTATGCCATTGGGGTTGCCGAGCCCGTCTCCCTTCTGGTGGACACCTTCGGTACCGAGCGGTTGAGCGAAGAAACGATTGAAGAGCTGATTCGAGCTCATTTTCCACTGACTCCTCAGAAAATCATCGATTTACTCAACTTGAGGCAGCCGATTTTTCGAAAAACCGCGGCCTATGGTCACTTTGGAAGAGAAGACGAAGGTTTCACTTGGGAGCTCACCGACAAGGCCGACCTTCTGCGCCGTGAAGCAGGGCTCGCTGAGATGGACGCCAAACAGGTCATCGGTTAGCCCCACGAGCATCATTCAGAACAACCAGTACAACAGCTTTTAAGGGAGAGAACTCCATGGACTTCGATATTAAAGATCCTTCTCTGGCTCAAAAGGGATTGGACCGGATTGAATGGGCAGACCAGTCCATGCCCGTCCTGAGATTGATTCGGGAACGGTTTGAAAAGGAAAAGCCTCTGAAGGGAGTTCGCGTTGCGGCCTGCCTCCATGTGACGACCGAGACCGCTAATCTGGCCCGCACTCTCAAGGCCGGGGGTGCTGAACTGCGAATCTGCGCCTCCAACCCGCTCAGCACCCAGGATGACACGGCAGCTTCGCTGGTGAAGGATTTTGAAATCCCCGTCTTTGCCATCAGGGGGGAAGACAATGATACCTATTACGCACACCTTCACTCCGCACTGGAGACGGGACCCCAGATCACCATGGATGACGGTGCCGATCTGGTGAGCGCAATCTTGTCGGATAAAAAGGAATTCATTCCGGGCATCATGGGCAGCACCGAGGAGACGACCACCGGGATCATTCGCCTGCGCAGTATGGCCGAAGACAAGGTTTTGCGCTTTCCCGTGATTTCTGTGAACGATGCCAATACCAAGCATCTTTTTGACAATCGATACGGGACGGGTCAGTCCACGCTGGATGGAATTATTCGAGCCACCAATTTGCTCTTGGCCGGCACCCGCTTTGTGGTGGTGGGTTATGGCTGGTGCGGACGAGGGGTGGCCATGCGAGCCCGAGGAATGGGGGCCCACGTCGTGGTGTGCGAGGTGGAAGCGGTCAGGGCCCTGGAAGCGATCATGGATGGATACCAGGTGATGCCTATCGGCGAGGCTGCCAAAGTCGGAAAGATCTTCGTGACCCTAACCGGCAACAAGAATGTCATTCGCAGGGAGCACTTCGAGGTCATGCTCGACGGTGCCGTGGTGGCCAACTCCGGGCATTTCAACGTCGAGCTCGATATCCCCGGTCTGGAAGCCCTGAGCACACAGAAGCGGACGGTTCGAGAGTGCCTCGAGGAATATCTTATGCCCGACGGTCGCCACATCTATCTCCTGGCGGAGGGCCGTCTCATTAATTTGGCGGCTGCCGAAGGGCATCCCGCATCGGTGATGGATATGTCCTTTGCCAACCAGGCACTCTCGGCCGAGTATCTGGTGAAACACCACGGGGAGCTGAAACCTCAAGTGTATGTCGTCCCCCCTGAGATCGATCAGGAGATTGCCCGTCTGAAGCTCTCTTCCATGGACGTGCAGATCGATGAACTGACCGATGAGCAGGAAACCTACCTGGCCTCCTGGGCCGAGGGAACGTAGGAGGCTGACAACTGACAGCTGACACTGACAGCTGACAACAGAGCAACTCCTAACTTTTGGATTCTGACTTCTGACTTCTGACCTCTAATCTACTGTCAGTTGTCAGCTTTTTCCCATCCTCCTGTCTCCTCTTTCCTTGTGCTATCATCAGCCCATGAGTTTTGGCCCGAGATCGACGATGAGGCTGGGTCCCACCATGACCCCTATGGTCAAGTACCTGGTGATTGCCTGTGCGGGTGCCTTTCTTCTGCAGTCGCTGGGAGACAACCGGGCCATGATCCAGATTTTCGGACTAACTCCTTCCGCAGTCCTCAGCAAGCTTTTTGTGTGGCAGATCGTCACCTATCTTTTTCTTCACGGGGGATTTGGGCACTTGTTCTGGAACATGATCCCGCTCTGGATGTTCGGCTCCGAACTGGAGCGCTACTGGGGCGGCAAGGAGTTCTTGAGGTTCTTCTTGATTACCGGCATCGGAGCCGGACTGTTGTCGATTGCCGTGCAGCCTTTCTCTCCCATACCGACCATCGGAGCCAGCGGCGCTGTCTACGGTATCTTGATGGCCTACGGGCTCATGTTTCCGGAACGGATGGTGTACCTCTACTTTCTCTTTCCCGTCAAAGTGAAATACTTTGTGACCTTTCTAGGTGTCGTCACCTTTTATTCCGCTTTGAGTTCACCGGGTGGTCCCATTGCCCACATGGCTCATCTGGGAGGCATGGTCTTTGGCTTTCTCTACATGAAAGGTTTGCTGTCCCCGTCCGTGGTGCGTCAGAGCTACCAGCGCTGGAAGCTGCAACGGATGCGGAAGAAATTCAAGGTATACGACAGCCAGAGAAGAGAACAAAAAGAAAAGAAAGACGATTTCTGGATCAACTGAAGTTACCGTCTTCCCGCTTCGATCACCTTGACCAGCGTGCCTGCCCTCAGGGACTGATCGACATCGATACGATTCAGTCGAGACAGCGCCTCCGCATTCATCCTGGGATTGTCTACAGCCTGGGCAATCTGATGCAGGGTTTGCCCCCGCCGGGCCGTGCGAATCTGCAGCCGATCGGGTTGGACATTCAAAAGTTTCCGGTCTCTCAATCTGGAAAAGCTGGTGAGGCTGTCTTCGAATGTCCTGGCGTATTTGGAGAAACTCTGGTTGGGGGCCAGACCGAGGATCTGATAGAGCCTTCCCCTGAAGTCGATGAAGGCGGCCAGCCCGCTGAGTCGATTTCCCTGGGAATCCTGAAACCGGTAGGTGCCTATAAAAGCACGATTGCCATTGATGCGGGTGTTCTCCCCTTCCAGCAATTCCACGCCCGACTGCTCGGCCAAATTTCTGGCGTACTCTCCCGGAGAGGTGCCTTCCGGGGCTTCGGCCAGGGTCAATTGAATCGCAGCGTCTTCACTGGCTGGCGCAGAGACGACGGCTTGCTTGCTGTTTTGCACCCGCCATCCCGTTGGAATGCGAATCCTGAACTCCAAGTCGGGATGGACAAACCACCCGTCTGACCGAAATCCCTCCCGTGGATTTTCTCCGAATACAATGCCGCTGATGCGCCTGAGGAAGGTTTCCCGGTTGACGATCCAACGCTTTTCGGGTTGAGCACGAACAAGGGTTTCGGCCTCCCGCCGGGTCGCGGTGATTCGATCCGGTGGAGCGGGATGGCTGGAAAGCCAGTCGGGAATCGATTGACTGGAGTCCTCCCTCATTTGTTGAAAAACGACGAAGAACTTGCTCAGTTCCCGAGGGTCGTAACCCCCCAGGCTCATATATTCCACGCCCAACTCATCGGATTGCCGTTCATCATCACGACCGTATTTGAGGGAGAGCATTCCCACACCCACTTGAGCAAATTCACTCAGCTGGGAGAAAGTGGGTGAAAGAACGCTTCCCAATCCCAATCCCACCCCAAAGAGCTGACTCTTGCTGATTTGCGAGACCGAGTGTCGAGCCGTGACGTGTCCGATTTCATGTCCCATCACCCCGGCCAGTTCGGCCTCGTTGTTCATGTAGGCCAGGATCTCCCGTGTGAAATAAATATAACCTCCGGGAAGGGCAAAGGCGTTGACGATCGGGCTATCGACGACGTTGAAGTGCCACTCCAGTTCGGGACGATGAGAGAGGACGGCCAGCTCTTGCCCGATCTCATTGAAGTAACTCTGCAGATCGGAGTCTTCCACCCGTCCGAACTGGGCCAGCACCTCGGGATGGGCTTCTCGTCCGTATGCGATCTCCTGACTTTCTGAAATCAGGACGATCTGGCGTTTCCCGGTGACCGGGTTTCGGGCACAGCCGCTCAATAGCAGAAGGGACAAAAGAAGAAGAAAGGGACGGTAAATACGCTTCCTATTGGGCATGATTATCAACCTCTAGTATAACCGACTCATCTGTAGAGGATCGAAGATGAAGTCT
>JACZQQ010000289.1 GCA_022545645.1 Acidobacteriota bacterium
GTGGGAAACTCCCTTGATCATAATCAGATCTCTGTCCCCCTGGGCTCGGGTGGCGATGGCCTGGATGACCGCCTGACTATTGGTCAGGTCGATATCGTCATCGACAACGACACAATGTTTCACCTGCATGTCGGCGGCAAACGCCGTTAGAATCACCTGCTTGGCCTGTCCGTCCCGGGACTTCTTAATGGAGACAAACAAGGTAAAGGGAGCAGGGCAGCGAACGCTCTGAACGGCCGGAATGTTCTTTTGCAGGAAATCGAGGATGCTGGGTTCCATAGGGATGGTACTCATCAACAGCAGTTCTCTGTGGGGTCCACCGCAGATATCCTGAAAGATAGCACCCTGGCGATGAGTAATGGCCTTCACGTTGATAAAGGGCCGGGGCACCTGCCCTGCCGAATACCCTGTAAATTCACCGTAGGGACCTTCTTCTTCGCGCTCAAAGGGAAGGATCTCGCCCTCAATGATGATTTCCGATCGTGCCGGCACCTGTAAATCCACCGTCTGGGCCTGAACCACGTCCAAGGGAGAACCCATGAGGCCGCCCATCACGTGGCGCTCATCGGTGTCGTAGGGACCAATAAAGAGAGCTCCCATGCACCAGGCCGGGTGGTTCCCAAGGGCGATGGCCAATTGCATCGGTTCATTTCTCTGTTCCGCCTTTTCGTAGATCTGACTGAGATGCTTCCCGGGTGTCATGTAGATTCCCAACTTTCGGGAACCTTTCATCATCAAACGGTCATAGCTGCAGTTGTAGGATCCGGTGTCCGGGTCCTTGGCCATGACAATGCCACCGCTGATATAGGGAGCGCCATCCGTATCGTGATATTGCATCTGGGGGAGCTTCATAATGTCCACCTGATCACCCACCTGGATGACCTCCTGGACCGGCGCCTCCTTGACCAAGTTGGGCTCGATGAGGTTGTTGAGGGCATCCCGATACTTCTGGGGCAACTCACGTTTATCCACGCCCAGACCCAACGCCACCGTGGTGCGTGAAGCACAGGTATTGACCACGACCGAAAATTCGGTGTCCTTGACGTTTTTAAAGTGGAGTATAGGGGTGCGCTTCTGCTGCTCCAATTTGGTGACGATAGCCGTCGTTTCGTAGAGTGGAGAAATTTCCTTTTCAATCTCGATGTAGTTTGAAGGGTGCTTTTCTTTCACTCCTTCAAGAAAGCTTCTAAAGTCCTTACCCAGCATCTTGGTCTCCCTTTATGTTGTGAATCTAAAAGTCTCCGGCTTTGAGGTATCTTTTTTCGGGATCAAGCGCGCGCAGTGAGTGCAATTCCTCATCCGATGGCGGAGTGGTGGTCTTGAGGTCCTCAGCAACAAGCAGTTCGAAACCTGTTTTCTCCCGAACTTCATCTTCGGTGATGCCGGGGTGTACGGCTGTCAGTGTCATGGATCGGGTTTTTTTATCGAACTCCAGAATTCCCAAATTGGTGATGACTTTCTCGACTCCTCCACCCATTAACCCTGTTTTCTCTCGAGCTTGACCGCCCTCCAGAAAACCGGGACTGGTCAAAAAGTCCACCTTTTCTACGAACCGTCGTTTTTCATGATAGCTGATGATGAAGACCCGATTCGCCGAACTGGCAATGTCATTGGCCCCCCCACTTCCCGGAAGCCGTACCTTGGGTTTTTCCAGGGTTCCAATGCAGCTGCTGTTGATGTTTCCGTGACGGTCGATCTGTGCGCCTCCCAGAAAACCCACGTCGACAAAACCCCGTTGCAGGTAGAGCATCATATCGATGGTGGCAGGGGTGGCCACGGAGCGGCGCACCGAACGCGCTTCATTGGTTGAACGGGGCAGACTCGTGATTCTGGGGGCGACACCTCCAACTTCGAATAGGATGGACAGGCTGGGGGCATGCATCTTCTGGGCATGAATGGCCGAGAGCAGGGGGAGTCCGGCTCCGGCAAACACAAGCTGACCATCTTGTAAGGCACGTGAGCCCATGATCACCGTCAGTTCCGCAGGGTTATAGTTGCTCACTGCGGCCAAATCCTTCCCCTTCGAGTCGTTTCCAGCAAGCTGCGCACACCAAACAATTCCAGATACTCTTCAAAATCGGCCGGTTGGTAGAAATACTTGTCCAGGTACTCCCGGACAAAGCCTATTTTATCTTCCGCCTTCAGTAAACCCTGGCCATACTCTCCCAGTTTCTCATAGGCGGGTTCATACCGCCCATAACACTCATGGGGATAGCAGCCGAAGGGTAATTCTACCACGGCATCGACACAAAAGAAGGGGATGTTCGTAGAGTTGGGCGCATCCCGAATGTGCTCATTGTCAACGATTTGCTCAGTCGTCAGGATGACCTTGCTGGCCGCCTTGGCGGTTTCGATGTCCAGACAGGGGGGGCCAAAGATTTGAGCGTTTCCGTACTTGTCGGCAATCTGGGAATGAATGATGGCGACGTCGGGATTGACGGCGGGAATCAAGAGCATCTCTTCGCCCGAATAGGGACAGGTGAAGCGTTTCAGACCCCTTATTTTCTCCAGGTCGGAACCGAGCATCGTTTTGGTGGGGATACAAGGAATTCCCATGGCACCCGCCTTAAACCTGAGCGAGAGGCCCAGCAAACTCCACTCCTCAAAGGTGTCGGGATCCCTCTCGGCGAAGGTGCGCATGATCTTGGAAACTCCCCAGGTGACCCCGCCACTGAACCAACTGGTTACTGCCTTGCCCATGGCCCCCGAAACGAAAAGCCAATCTCCTTCAAAACTCATGAGAGGTTTATAGAAGGTGATCTCCTTCTTTTTTTGCCGAATGATCTCCCACAACACACCCATGGGCGTGCGTGTATATTGGAGCCCTCCCACGGCGACGTGGTCTTTGTCTTTGATCATGCCCACGGCTTCTTCCAGGGTCGTTCGCTTATCCCTGATGCCCTTGTTCTTTTCAACGATCTCCTGGCGAGCCTTACGGTAATCCATCTTCTAAACCCTTTCTCGACTCCATCATTTTTCACCCATATGGGGTCAGTCTCCACATTTCTACAAGTTAGGCAAGTCTTAGCGGGCGGTCAGGGAGGTCAAGATCGAGGCCGCACAAGCCCTTAGACCCGAGGCGTAGTCTAGGCTACGTCGAGGATCGAAGGGCG
>JACZQQ010000290.1 GCA_022545645.1 Acidobacteriota bacterium
ATCAGGTTGTCGAAGATTCAGCTATTTTGCCGCTGCATGATCCAGCGCCACCGATTGATTCCTCCACTGGGCGGCACATCGGTCTCCTTCCTCAAAGCTTTTTGGGTGGTGGCATTCTCCACCCAGGCCTGCAGCGTTCCCTTTTTGCCTTGGATTTTGCGCTCCACTGCCGGTGGCACAGTGTCCAGTCCCAATAACTTGCTGAGTTCGTAGGCCGCACACTCGAAGCGGGCATCATCGCGGAAGAAAAAACTGACCTTGCCGTCACTGAGAGGCATTTGGCTTCGCTCGACACGAACGTCCCGGAAGACCGCATACATTTGAATTCCGTCTTTCTCCAACAGCACTTTCAGAGGATTGTTGATTCCCTCTCCCACGCGCTTTCGGGAAACGATTTCTGCCGTTCGCAGGAATTCTTCAATTTCTTCATTACTGCGAAAGGAAAGTTGCTCTCCGTCGGGACCGAGCCAGGAAAGAGAAGAAGAAGATTTCTGCTCAAGAACCCCCAGGCCGGAAAGAGGATTGCTGGAAACCCGTGCGGCGATCAACGCAATGGAGTCTCTGGAGGGCGCCGGTGTGGGGGTGGTTTCGTAAACCGGGTAAGCAGCAAAATCCAGATTTTGCGCGCCGATGAAATTGGGACCGTCTGCGACATTGCCTGCCGCCATTCCGTTGACCAAAAAACTGACCATGATGGTGAGTTGAATCATCTGTTTCATTTTCAAGCTCCTTTTTTTTGTTTCTTTGTTGTTCATGACCTCACTAATAGCAATCGCCGTGCCAAAAGCGGTGGGAGCTTGTATTTTCTTGGGTTGGAATCTTGTAAGTGTCTGATTTAAAGTCAGATAGATTTAGGAGGGAAGACAGGCCACAGGGCTGAACAGCACAACCTCAAAAGAAGACATCTCATCCGAACGGATAGACCGACTATCCATTCGGATAGAGTTGAAGTCCTCAGGGTTGAGGAACACGAACGGGTCTTTCAGTCTCAGTTGCCCAAGCCAGATGTGGAGTCTATACTGAGCTCAAACTCCTGGGTAACAGAGAAATGGATGCAAGACTCGTTGTCCTTAGCGGGCCGCTGACTGGGAAGGCTTTCCCGGTCACTGAGGAAGAACTGTTCATTGGTCGGGAAAAATCCAACGCCGTGTACCTCAGCTATCCTCGAGTATCTCGCCGTCATTGTTCGGTTAAAAGAGAAGAAGAGGGATTTAAGATCACCGATTTGGAGAGCTCCAATGGTACTTTCGTAAACGATGTGCCCATAAAAGAACACTTCCTCAAGCACGGTGATCAAATCAAGATTGTCTCCTCACTTTTTCTCTTCCTGCTCGATGAAGGAGAGGAGGTTTCTCTCTCAAATCGGGTTGAATTGGATGAAAGACCTTTGCTCTCTGGCTCCACGGCCTCTCTGCGGACTGAAGACTCTCGTTACCTGGGAAGCACGGATCTTGTAACAGCCGCTGATTCCGAGAATCGAACGGCTCGTGATCTAAACGCTTTGCTGAAGATCAGCACGGCCATTAACTCCATCCGGGGGCTGGAGCCACTTCACCGCCGGCTGCTGGAACTGATCGTTGAAGTCATCCCAGCCGAGCGGGGTGCCATTCTCACGATTGGTGAGGGAGAGGAAGATTACAGTTCAGTGATCCGCTGGGACAAGGCCGAGGGGGCAGATCAGCCACTTCCCGTGAGTCGAACCATCGTTGATCGTGTCCGGGAAGAAAGAGCGGCCCTCTTGAGCAGTCGATCGCTGCATGGCGAGACGTTCGAAAAGGCGAAGAGTCTGGCCCAATCTCAGGCTGAGTCGGTCTTGTGCGCGCCGCTGACGGTTCTGGACAAGGTTTTGGGCATCATCTACCTGGAAACAAGCAGCTTAGCAGCTCCTTTTGTGGAGGATGACCTTCATTTGTTGACAGGGATCGCCAGCATCGCGGCCGTGGCTTCTCAAAATGCCTATCACCTGGAGTGGTTGCAGGGCGAAAATCGGCGCCTGCAAGAAGACATCAGTATCGAGCACAACATGGTGGGCGAGAGCAAACCCATGATGCAGGTCCACCAGTTTATTGCCAAAGCAGCACCCACCAAATCCAGCGTGCTCATCTGTGGAGAAAGTGGTACGGGCAAGGAGTTGGCGGCCCGCGCCTTGCAACGGAACAGTCCCCGAGCCGAGAAGCCTTTTGTTGCCATCAATTGTGCTGCCCTCACCGAAACCCTGCTGGAAAGTGAACTGTTCGGTCACGAAAAGGGGGCCTTTACGGGCGCCACCACTCAAAAGAAGGGAAAGCTGGAAGTTGCCAATGAAGGAACTGTCTTTCTGGATGAGGTGGGAGAGTTGGCTCCCACGCTCCAAGCGAAGCTCCTTAGAGTACTTCAAGAGCATGAGTTCGAGCGAGTCGGGGGTACGCTTCCCATCAAGGTCGATATTCGCCTGATCGCAGCGACCAACAGGAATCTTGAAGAAGCCATTGAGGAAGGAACTTTCCGCCGCGACCTCTACTATCGCCTCAACGTGGTCTCCTTCACAATGCCGCCGCTTCGAGATCACCGCGAGGACATTCCCCTCCTTGCCCAGTACTTCGTCGCCAAGTCCTGCAAAGAGTGCAATCGATCCCTGACCGGCATCTCCCCGGAAGCTCGGGCCTGTTTGATGCGCTACCACTGGCCCGGAAATGTACGTGAACTTCAGAACGTCATCGAGCGTGCCGTCGTTTTAGGGTCCAGTGATGTGATCCTGCGGGAGGATCTCCCTGAAGTTCTACTCGAGACTGAGCCCGGCACGGGTGATCCCTGGAACTACCACGAACTGATCAAGGAAAAGAAAAAGGAGTTGATTATCAATGCAGTTGAGCAGGCTGAGGGGAATTACACAGAGGCGGCCAAGCTCCTGAAGGTTCATCCCAATTATCTACATCGGCTCATCCGAAATATGAATTTGAAGGACGAGCTCAAAGGCAAGTGAAAGGGATTCACTGGATCATGGGAGAGGATCTGACCGAGGATCTTAGTTGTCTATCGGCACCAGGCGTTTGAGTTCTTCAAACCAGTTGAGGACGACGTTGATTTGGGCTTCTTCCCTTTCTCTCTTGATCATCAATAATCGTTTTCCGTC
>JACZQQ010000074.1 GCA_022545645.1 Acidobacteriota bacterium
GATCGTCATGGAAATTCAGCATGAGGCGGTGTCCCTTGAAGAGAAACTCACGGAAATTCGACGTCTGCTGACGGTGCAGGACGAATTCCTTTTCTCGCTGTTTTTTCAGAAAAAAATATCCCGCCTTCATCTTGCGGTTACCTTTTTTGCTTTGCTGGAGCTGACAAGGCTGCAGGAGATTCAACTGGTTCAAAAGGGTCTTTTCGAGGACATTCGTATTCGGGCATGTTAGAAGCGGCACTGCCCAATCAGATCCTGGCTATTCTCTTTGTGGCAAAAGAGCCACTGACTCTTGATCAGCTGCAGGAAGTCTATCCCGACACACCGGTGGACGAACTCCAGAAAAGTCTGGACCAGCTAATATCGGAATTTAACTCTTTTCAACGGGCCGTTGAGATTCGCCAGGTTGGGGGCGGCTATAGGATGACCACCCGCCCCAATCATCACGAGGACATTCGAAACTACCTGAAAACAAAGCCTTCCGCTAAACTGTCGTTGGCGGCCTTGGAGACACTGGCGGTGGTTGCCTACAAGCAGCCTGTGACGCTCCCGGAAATCATGGAGATCCGTGGGATCAAGGGAACCTCCACGATCCACACGCTGCTTGAGAAAAAGCTGATCGAAACCCGGGGGCGAAAGAAAGTCGTGGGGCTACCGATCATGTATGGAACCGCCAAGGAATTTACCCTTCATTTTGGGCTCAAGGACCTTTCCGAGCTGCCCACCTTAGAAGAACTGCAAGAGGTTCTCACCCCATAGAGGGGCGGAGAAGCTCGAAACGGTCGTATTTCCTCCAAACCTGGATGATGCATCATACGGGCTAAAAGGAGTCCTCATGCTAGAGCGGCTACAGAAAGTCGTGGCAGCTGCAGGAGTCGCCTCGCGCCGAAAGGCAGAGCAGCTCATCCTGGAGGGGCGTGTTTCGGTCAATGGCCAAACCGTCACTCGATTGGGTACCAAAGTTGATCCCCGGCAGGATCACGTCAAGGTGGACGGTAAACTGATTCGGCCGGAGCCTCTGGAGTACTTTATCGTCAACAAACCCCAGGGTGTCCTGAGTGCCGCATCCGATCCTTCAAATCGCCCTCTTGTGACCCAGCTGGTGCGCTCGAAAAGAAGACTTTATCCGGTAGGGAGACTGGACTTTCAGAGTGAAGGATTGATGATTTTGACCAATGATGGAGAATTGACCCGAGGGATCACTCGAGCAGGAAACCTGGAAAAGGTCTACCAGGTCAAAGTGCACGGCCAACCCAGCCAGGAGAAATTAGACCGGCTTTGTAGGGGAATGAGTATTGAGGGGGAACAGTTTGCCCGATGCGAGATCAGGGAATTGAAAAGAGCTCGGAATTGTTGGTTTGAAGTGGTTCTTCGGGAGGGAAGGAACCGCCAGATTCGGCGCATGTTTGAACACGTGGGCCATCGGGTCATGCGCGTTCGCCGAACGGCGATTGGACCGCTGGTTTTGGGAGATCTTCCCCCCGGTGGTTATCGGAAGCTGACCTCCAGGGAAGTACAATTGCTGCAGGAGAAGAAAAAACCGAAGCAAAAAAGTAAAAAATCAGGATAATAGAGGGAGATGTTTACCGGAATCGTTCAGGATATGGGGAAAATCCTTGCCAAGGAGCAGAGCGAGGATGGAGCCAGCTTCGAAATCGGATCGGGAAAAGTGCTGGCGGATCTCAAGCCTGGAGACAGTATCAGTGTGGATGGTGTCTGTCTGACGGTGGCAGAGAAGAAGAAGGGGGCGATCCGGTTGGAGTTGGCACCCGAGACGCTCCGTTGCACCAACCTGGGAGAACGCCGCTCAGGGGATCAGGTGAATCTCGAGCTCTCGGCCAAACTGACCGATTTTCTGGGAGGACACCTGGTTCAGGGTCATGTGGACCAAACGGGTGAAGTTCTTGCCATTACGCCGGAAGGGAATTCCAAGATCTTTCGCATCGCCGCTCCAGCCGAGATCCTGCGATACTGCACCCTGAAAGGGAGTATCACGGTCAATGGAGTGAGCCTCACTCTCTCGGCCTTAGATTCAGAGAGCTTTGAAGTCACAATCATTCCCCACACCCTCAAGGTGACGAATTTTCAGCAACTCGAGGTAGGCAACAGCGTGAATCTGGAAGCAGACGTGGTGAGCAAATACGTGGAATCCCACGTGAGCAAATACGTGGACTCCCATGTGCGGCGTCTTCTGGGACTGTTTGCAGGGTTCTTTTTTCTTAGCTCGACACTGCTTTTTGGAGGCGATTTTGCTCTGGGCCCAAAGTCGATACTGGTTTATTCCAACCAATCCCTCCAGCAGAAGGAAACCCAATTTGTGTTTCGACTGGCCCGCTTTCGCCCCGACATCTTCCTGGAGTGGGAGTCCAGGACCGATCAAGGGACCATTCACCTTCACCGAAAGGCGGTCAGCAAGGCCGGGAGGTTCACCGTTAGTTCGCTGTTTGATGTGGGTGTCGCTGTGGAATCTTCTGAAGTGATGACGCTCTGGCTTTCCGAAAACGTCTACCGGGATCTCACCGAAAAGGGGGAGGCCCGGATTGCCCTCAATCGCTCGCCGATTACACTGACCCTCAAGGATGAGGGAACCTACAGTCTGACCCTTAACAAACAGGTTGAGGAGATTCCGGTCATCCATGTG
The DNA here is from genome assembly GCA_022545645.1 of Acidobacteriota bacterium. GTDB lineage: Bacteria > Acidobacteriota > UBA6911 > RPQK01 > JADFOI01 > JADFOI01. The sequence continues at coordinate 2,642 of JACZQQ010000074.1, forward strand.
GAGGACAACCGGAAGGGTTTCTGGACCTTTCATAAAAGCGGCGAAAACCCACTGCTCGTGGAGTATGTCACTCCTTACTTCCATCAACGCCTGAAAACGGTCTCCACGAATCCGAGCAATAAACTCCGTTGGATCAACGAGTTACCGCCTGTCAAATAGAAACTTTGCATTTGCGTCTGGGGTGTGATGGGAGATTTCGCTATAATGAGCCTCGCATTTCAAGGAGAACACTAGGAAAGACATGTCTTTAGATGAAGTTACAGCCGCCATCGAGGATTTTCGCGACGGGAAAATGGTCATCGTCATCGACGAGGAAGATCGTGAGAACGAGGGCGATCTCACCATTGCCGCGGAAAAAGTGACTCCCGAGGTCATCAACTTCATGGCCAAATATGGACGGGGGTTGATTTGTATGCCCATGACCGGCGAACGGTTGCGCGAGTTGAACATACCCCTGATGGTGGCCAAGAATGAATCGATTTATGGAACCGCTTTTTGTGTGAGCATTGAGGCACGCCGGAACGTGTCCACCGGTATTTCTGCCGCCGATCGCGCCATCACCGTTCAAACCGCGGCGGATCCCAAATCCCGGCCGGAAGATCTGATCCGGCCGGGTCATATTTTCCCCCTGCGGGCACGTCGAGGAGGAGTCTTGAAGCGAGCAGGACAGACAGAGGCCGCTGTGGATCTGGCTCGGATCGCAGGGCTCTCTCCAGCCGGCGTCATCTGTGAAATCATGAACGACGATGGGACCATGGCGCGGCTTCCGGAGTTGAAGGTATTTGGCAAGAAGCACGACCTCAAGATTATCTCCGTTGTCGATCTGATTCATTTTCGTCTCAAGACCGAGCAATTTGTCAGACAGCTCCAAAGAGTGCCCTTCGATTCAGAGTTTGGACGGTTCGAACTCTGCCTTTTTGAAAATGAATTAGAGGGTGATCTCCATCTGGCATTGGTGAAGGGGGATCTCAAAGGGAAGGAACCCGTGCTGGTGCGTGTTCAGAAGGAATCGGTGCTGGGAGATGTGTTTTTGACCTTGAAGAGTGATCAGGGACGGGAACTCAGACGCTCACTTGAAATGATTGAGCAGGCGGGACGAGGCGTTCTTGTCTATCTCCGGATGAGAGGTGAAGAAAGAGTCCTTATGCGGGAGTTTCAGCAGCATAAGGCAGCACTAAAAGAGCAGGAACTCCAGCTCGGCCAACCCCACACGGTTGATTTTAGAGATTACGGGATCGGGGCCCAAATACTTGCCAGTTTAGGCCTTCACAGGATTCGGCTCTTAACCAATCATCCGAAAAAAATGGTGGGATTGGAGGGATTCGAACTCGACGTTGTGGAGCAGATCCCGATCGAAATCAAGGAGTCGGTGAGTTAACTCTAGTGAGCTCAAGCGAGCAGCTAACCCTTCTTGACCGAATATCCTTCCCGGTGATGGACCTTGAGTTTGTCCGGTTTTCCATCGCCATCAACGTCTGCCACCACCTCTACCTTGATCTTTCGAAACTTGCCATCCTTCTTGGTATTGGTCGAGATATAGCCTAAGGAGTACTGGCTTCTGAGCAGTGCCGAGATGGTCTGAAAGATTCCCTTGTAGGCCTGCACAAATCGAGGAAAATAAGCCACTCCACCCGTGTATTTGGCAAAGTACTTGAGGACGGCCTCGGCCTGGTAAAGATCCATGCGGACGCTGGTGCCGTAGTCGTTGCGAACGCGTGCATTTCCACCCAAACTGATGGGGTAAATCACCACGTTTGCCTCTTTCACCTTATCCATAATCTGGTCGAGATTCTTTTTGCTGAAGGTATCCAGCCCCGAGGAGAGCAGGACCATGGCCACTTTGCCCTCCACGTCCGCTACCCGATCGAGCACGTCGTAGACGGCGTCATAGAGATTACTTTCCCGGAAGGCGGGAGTATTTAACTTGCGAAGGGCATTGTAGACTTCAGCCTTGTTTTGAGTGAAGTCCACAAGAATCTCAGGCCGAATGTCATAAGCCACCACCGCAACCCAATCTTCCGGACGCATCTGATCGGCGAACAGATGAGAGCCCAGCCAGGCCTCATACAGCCACTCCCAGGGGATCACACTGCTGTACTCGGTGACCAGGATGGCCGTGATGGGTGCTTCAATGGGGGTAAAGAAAGTGACGGTCTGCTCGACCTTTTCTTCGTAGACTTTGAAGTGTTCCTTTCGAAGTCCCTGGATGAGATTTCCATTCTTGTCCTGAACGGTAATGTCCACTTGAACCTGTTCGACAGCAACACTTAACGTGGTCCTGCCCTGGGGTTTCTCCTCTTGCTCTTCAATAGGCTTATCCTGTCTTTGAGCTTGAACGGCATCGGGTAGGAGGCCCCAGATCAGGGCAAACACAACCAGGACAAAGGCACACAGCAAATTTTTCATGGTGGGGGTATTCACGCTTTTATCTTAGCACACGAGTGAGGAGGGAGAGAATCCTACTTCAGAGAAATTTGTCAAGAAAACGACACACTAACCGGGTTAGGCGTCAATGAGCAGGAAACGCAGGTCCATGACGTTGGTCAGGGTTGGACCGGTGATGATCAAGTCGCCCAGCTCAGCAAAGAAATGATAGGAATCGTTGCGGTCCAGAAAGCTCTGGATGGAGAGATTCTTTTCCCGAGCCCTTCGGGCGGTATCGGGTGAAGCCAGGGCACCAGCCGCATCGGTGGGGCCGTCCGTTCCATCGGATCCCACACTTGCAAACAAGACCTGGGAGTGATTCCAATCGGCGATCTCGCGAGCACACCAGAGAGCGAACTCCTGATTTCTCCCTCCCTTTCCGGTCCCGGTCATTCGCACCGTGGTTTCACCCCCTGAAATGATACAGCAGGGCGGTTGAATGGGATCTCCAGTCTCAAGGGCCTGGCGTGCAATGGCGACGTGTGTGAGGGCTACGTCTGCCGTGTTTCCGGTGATCGAAGAGGACAGGATCAGCGGTGCAAAGCCGAGTTGGCGAGCCTTCTCAGCCGCGGCCTCAAGAGCTTGCATGTTGCAGCCCACGATTACATTGTGCACTCTCTCGAAACGGGGATCACCCGGTTTGGGTGTTTCCTCGCTGCCCGGGGTGCCGGCAGCTCCCGATTGGAGATGCTTCAGTACCGACCCCGGGATCTTTTTTTCAAGACCATATCGACGAATGATCTCCAGGCACTGTGAGAAGGTGGTGGGATCCGGGTTTGTGGGGCCGGAAGCAATGCTTGCCAGATCATCCCCCACCACATCGGAGAGTAAAAGGGAGATCACTTCAGCGCCCTGGGTGTAATTGAGCAGCTGTCCTCCTTTGACACGACTCAGGTGTTTGCGGATGGTGTTGATTTCCTGGATGGTGGCTTCGCTTCGCAGCAGCAGGGCGGAGGTTTCCTGCTTCTCCTTAAAGGTGATGGCCGAGACCGGTGCAGGGAGCAGAGCGGAGCCCCCTCCTGAAATCACGACCAATAGCAGATCGTTCTTCTGGAGGTTTTCCTGGAGGAAGGCCAAGATACGCCGGGTGGACTCGTACCCTCCTTCATCCGGTTCGGGATGATTTCCCTCAAGGACCGTGGTCTTTTGAAGAGTCCCGCCATGGCCGTATTTCACGACCACCATTCCCGCCTCCAATGCATCTCCCAGAACGTCTTCCACGGCGCGAGCCATGGGAAGTCCTGCCTTACCGGCGCCGATGAGGAAAACCCGCCGCCGGCTCAGAGAGTAAGCCTTGTCCGCGACTTGCAGTTGACCGTCCTTTTGACTCAAGAAACGGAGTACGGCACGTTCTGGATCGACGGCTTCAAGAGCACTGCGCTGAATGTGTGCAAGTACCGACCGCAGGTCCACGGGACCATTATAGGCTTCTTGTCCCGATGGGTCTCAAGTGATAAACTTCAAGCCGTGAGCGACTTCCACCAGGCTGGGTTGATCAGTACGCTTCATCGACTGGGAAGCGTCGATCTGGAAGGCCTGGAGAAAGAGCTGTTAAGACACGTCAAAAGGCGCCCCATCGCACTGGTGCTCCCCTGTTTATATTCCGAACTTGCAGGTGACGCTGTTCCCATCATCGTGGAAGAGCTCAAGAAGGTGGATTATATCGATCAGATCGTGCTGAGCATGGATCAGATGACTCTGGATGAGTTCAAATCCTCCGCCTCATTTTTCTCACAACTTCCTCAGCATTTACGAATTCTCTGGCACGATGGACCCGAGATGCAACGGTTGATTTCCGAGTTGGACGAGAACGAATTGTCCATCGGTGAGCCGGGAAAGGGACGAGGCAGTTGGCTGGCCTTTGGATATGTACTGGCCACACAAAGGGCAGCGGTCATTGCCCTTCATGACTGTGACATCGTTTCCTACAACCGGGAGTTACTGGCAAGACTCTGCTATCCCATTGCCAACAAGAGTCTGGGATACGAATTTTGCAAGGGATATTATGCCCGCTATGGGAGGCGTCTTTATGGACGCGTGACCCGCCTCTTTGTCACGCCGCTTCTGGAAGCGCTGACTCGGTTAACCGGGCATGTCCAGATTCTGGACTATCTGCAGAGCTTCCGCTATCCACTGGCAGGAGAATTCGCGATTACGACCGGTCTGGTACGAGCCAATCGTATTCCAGGGGACTGGGGTCTAGAGATCGGTACTCTTTGTGAGGTGTTTCGGAACTGTTCCCTCAAACGAATTTGCCAGGTGGATCTGATCGAAAATTACCAGCACAAACACCAGGAGATCTCTCCCCAGGATCCCGACAGAGGATTAATGAAAATGGCCGTCGACATTGCTGATACGCTCTTTAGAACCCTGGCTGCCGAGGGAGTGATCATGAGCGAGGCCTTCTTTCGAACTCTCTCGACGGGCTATCAGCGCTCGGCCGAGGATGTGATTCGGCGTTACAGCGACGATGCCGCCATCAATGGATTGGAATTGGATCGTCACTCCGAGAATCTGGCCGTGGGCACGTTTCGAAAGGCTCTCGAGGTTGCCTGCCACAAGTTTGTAGAGGATCCCCATGGGTCTCTCCTCATCCCCAATTGGAACCGGGTGACTTCCGCATTACCCGATTTTCTCGATCGGCTCTACGAAGCGGTGGAAGAAGATCACCGGATGGTCATGCTGGAAGCGAGCCTGATCTCCTGACCCGTTGACCGCAGACCACAGACCAACAGACAACAGGCAGCTGGAACTTGAAACCTGGAACGCGGACGAAGCGCGCTATTTCAGCTTCAGTTGGATCGGGTCCCCCTGTTTGAGAATCTGGGGAAAACGCTTCAGGATCCCAAAGCGAGCGAATCCCGCCGTCACTCCAAGACCGAGAGAGAGAGAAATAAAAACCGCAATAAATGCCGATGTCTGCTGGAGAAATCCGAAAAACAGGGTGATGTTAGATCGGGTGATTTCAGCCGGGTCCGGGTCCTTCTGGTAGAGCCACGTGATGGTAGGCAGGTAGTGAATCTTAGGCAGGAGTTCCTGTGCCCTGGCCTCCGGACCGAAGAAGATGGAGACGATGAGGCCCGAGCGCTTCATGTACACTCCCTCGGTTGAAAAATAACCCTGCAGGGCGTTTTGCAACCTCACAAAATGGTACTCTGCCAAGGCGGCGGTAGGATATCCCACCAGGAAGAGTTCATGGCCATCGTCGGTGTATCGAGCAAGCGTCACTTCAATCTGTTTGTCGAAGCCGATTTCGGCAGCCAGAGCCTCTGGGAAGTCCTCATTCAGGGCGAAAGAGGATTCTCCCAGGTAGAAGCGAATGGATTCGCGGATGAGTCCTTCTTTGGGGAGATGGATAACCGTGACGGGGTGAAGGTTGAGCTGAGGGATGGCGTCAACGAGGACACGGGCCAGGTCTAAAAGAGATGGTTTGGAGTGCGAGCTTGTATCGGGAGCACTCAAGTGAAAGAAATAAGCGCCCCGCCAGAAAATGAGGCCATGGATACTGGAGTAATTGTCCACAGAAAGGTTGAGTCGTTTCAGCGAAACTTCTTCCAAAAGGCTGGGCCAAATGGAGAACACGCCAAAAGCCCCAAGGGCATCCTTCATCTCATAGATCTCGAGCTGGAGGGGAGGGGACTGAAGGGCAGCTTCAGGTTGAACGGCCCAACGGGAGTATGAGAGCAGGATGTAATCGTCGAGAATAACCCGGCTGAAGGGCCCGATTCCAGCCTGTTGTTCCGGGGTTGAGATCTCGGTGAGTTTTTCAAATTGATAACCCTCTATCAGGGAAAAATACTGATTCACAGGGGCTTGTGCCCTTGCCTCCGGAGAGATCGAAAGGGCGAACAGAAAGACGACAAACAGACTTCTGACTAGGTGCATTACCCGCATGAGAAACATCGCTCCTATTATAGAGGATGCCTAGTCGCGTCTGATACCGCTTATGTTCGCGGTGCTCTGGGAAGGGACCGTGCCGAGGGAATGAAAGTATTTTTCGATGCCCTTATAGAGAGCCTCCGCGACCTGAGCCTGCCCTTGTTTTCCTGTGAAGTACTTTTCTTCGCTGGGATTACTGAGGAAGCCAACCTCGGTCAAGATGCCCGGCATGTTCAAATTGATGAGGACGATAAAAGGGGCTTTTTTGACGCCGCGGTTGCGAAGTATGGGGTGATGGGCTTTCACCTCTGAGTAGAGACTCTGCTGGACGATTTGAGCCAGGTCATTGGACTCCTCATTGTAATCCCCCAGTGCAATCTGTCTGAGCAAGTCCTCAAGTTCGCGAATATTCCTCTGTGAGCTGGCATTTTCACGGCTGGCGACCTCGCGTTCCTCGGCATTCGAGGTCAGGTTCAGATAGAAGGTTTCCACTCCAGAGACCCGGCGAATCTTGCTGGAGTTGGCGTGGACCGAGATGAAGAGATCGGCACCCAGTTGATTGGCAATAGCCGTCCGCTGTTCCAGGGGAACGAATTTGTCGGTATCGCGGGTCAAGACCACATCCGTTCCCAGTCGCTCTTCCAAAAGTATTTTCAGACGTTTGGAGAGGGACAGCACCAAGTCCTTCTCCTTGAGGCCGGAGGGCCCAATGGTGCCGGTATCGCCCCCGCCATGGCCGGGATCAATCACAATCCGGCCGACTTTTAGACCCAGGACCCGGGTGAGACTTCGATCACCGTTCAGGTTAGAGGAGGGAATGATCGGGGTTTCACTGACCCTGACCGCGGTGTCGGTGCCGGTTTCCAGAGAGAGCACGGCTTCTTCAGTCGTGAAGGTTCGCTCAGCCACCTGGGATGTGGCCGGCGGACGTTTCCCCCCCGACGTGTCAATGACGATGCGGAAAGGGTCATACAGTGCGAAGACCGTGTGCTTATTAATCTTCTCGAAGTCAAGGACCAGACGGACCGTGGTGGAGGTGTTTTGGGCAACGCGAACCTGCTTGATGAAGACATCGTTGACCGGATAGGTCTTGCCGTTGAGAGCCGATCTCAGGCGTGTGTCCTGGAGGTCGAAATAAATGCGATTGGGGTTGGACAGAATGTGTTTTTGGAATTCGATTTCCCGATCCAGCTGAACGACCACACGGGTGTACTCTTCATTGGACCAGTAGCGGATCTCAGAGACATTAGCCAGACCGGTTTGCTGACTTCTAGCCACCGGCGGGGGATCAGGCGGAGGTTCCGGGATAACTTGTTCCTGCTGTAGCAGCTTGGCCCGCTCCAGCGCCGGCTTCTTATGTTTGGTCAGTGGATACTGATCCGCTACAAAATTGTAATAGTAAATCGCACGGTCGCGGTAGGGGGCATTCGTGAAGCGATTCGCCATCTCCTCGTAGAGCGTCCCCATAGCGTAAAGTGCGTCGTCACAGGCACTGTAGGTAGGGTCATGGTCGATGACCGTGCGATAGAGAAAAATGGCGCGGCTGTACTTCTTTTGCAGATTTCGATCGGATTCCGGGGTCTGGAGGAGCTGCTCGTGGTATTGACGAGCCTTCTTGAAAGCTTCGCGCGCAGCAGGGCGATCGCGCCCGTAGACAGACGAGGAGATCGACAAGACCAGGAAAAGACCTACGCTGAGCGCCCGATGTCCACTCATCCACTTCTCGAAGCTATATCTTCCAGGGTGCTGAGGCGGATTTGGCTAGACCTACGGCGTTAAACTCTTTCGCCTTGCTCTAGCCTTCTCACCGCCTCGTTAGGCCTGGATGTGAGAAATACCGTCTAAAGTATAGAACATATGGGTGTCACTGAGCGCGCGAAGCGCGCTTCCGTGCGTTCGTGCTGTCGTGCTGTCGTGTCGGTCAGGAGGTCTGGGGTCGAATCGCGCTTTTTACGCGTTCCAAGTTCCAAGTTCCAGGTTCCAAGTTTGGGATTTGGAATTTGGAATTTCCGCTGACCGGGGGCAGCGATCTTATTTGG